>NZ_JAEQCT010000125.1:0-24296 GCF_020738205.1 Microcoleus sp. PH2017_24_DOB_U_A | reverse complement strand
TGCATCTACTAATTTAGTCTCCGGTAGCACCGTACCTCTTTCGGGATAGTTTCGGAAATTTGCCAGAATTTGCTCATAAAGTGCGATCGACAAAAAAAACCCGGCCAAAATTGGTCGGGAGTTAATTATCAGGGTGCATCTACTAATCTACTCTCCGGTAACACCACACCTTTTTCCGGAGAATTTGGGAAATTTGCGAGAATTTACGGCTGTGCGTGCGATCGCTCAAAAAAAACCCGGCCAAAATTGGTCGGGAGTTAATTATCAGGGTGCATCTACTAATCTACTTTCCTGGGAATTCAGTAGCAATCCGGACAGTTGTATCAAAATTTTCAACAGATCGCTTGATGATACCCAAAATCTGAATTTCGCAGTCGGGAGGGGCGATCGTATTTCGGATGGAGCGATCGAGCTAGCGTCAGCCCCAGAATAGAGTTTGGGGCTGGGTATTACCGCCGTTTGTTTTGATTTGTCGGCGGTTTGACAGGCTCTTGTCTGTTTAAGTAGTATAAAAGTGCGATCGTTCCCCCTATCAAGATACCTACTACTACCAAACCAACAGCTATAACTTTTGCTCCTCCAGAAAAAAACACGTAAATAAACCCCAGATAAGGAACCCCTAACAAAATAGCAGTAGCTATCGTTTTTAAAGAAGTTAATTTAATCTCTATTTCCAGATGCTTGTAAGGTTTTCCTTGAAATTTGTAGTAGGTTCTAGATGAACCTAAACGCTGTGGACGAGTTATCAATGGTTTTGGACTAGGCATACCGTACTATTGGGGATATGTTCGTTAATAGTTATTTGTTCTGAAGTTTCCTATTTAATCCGGATTGAATCAGGGAAGGATGTAGATTGGAAGTTTGCGGTATATAAAAAAAGGCAAATTGCACTATCCGTAGGGGCGAAGCATGACCGCAGTCAATATGAGATGATAACTAATAACTTATATGCGGTCATGCTTCGCCCTCTTCCTTGCGCCAGATGCACCCGCTACATCTCGCATAACGCATCTATTCTCTTCGCAGAACCACATCTATTTTCCTGAAACCCTTACCAAAATCATGTATTAATTAATTATCTCTAGTTGCAATACATTTGATTTTGATTGGAAGAGAATTATGAGTGAGTTCGATATTACAAGTTTTGATTTTGCAGACTTTGGCTGTTCTAACGGTAGCTCAATTCAATTTGGAATCAACATACTCAAAGGGCGTAAGGGATTTGGCATCGATCTCGATCCGAAGAAGGTAGCATCAGCCAAAGCTGCTGGATATGATGCCATCAAAGGAGATTTTTGCAATCTCGATCTCCCTGATGGTTGCGTGGATTTTACAATTCTCAACCATACTTTGGAGCATTTACCTAAATTAGATTATGCCAAAGAAGCCATAAAAAATGCTATCCGAATTTCGAGAAAATTCGTTTTTATTAAAGGGCCTTTTTTTGATGCCGATGACTACTTAAAATCTTTAGGACTAAAATTTTATTGGTCTGACTGGACAGGTCATACTTTACATCTCCAAGCCCAACAGGTAAAGAACATTCTTGAAGAACTCAATGTTCCCAACTATGAAATTTATGGGAGAGTCTTGGTCAACTCTTCTCAAGATACAACTATTCACCCGTTATCGTCACTCAAAAACCAACAGCATTGGGAACAAGAAAAACATGAAGTAAAACCAATAGTGGAATTCAACCAACCAGTTTATCGAGAAGTTGTTGGCATTATTTGGTTGTCTAATAATGTAAGTGTATCCGATGTTCGCAATCTCCCATACAAACATTTGATTTATCAAAAAGGTCTCACTTTTTCTTGAGCGACTGAGCAAAGGTACGTAGTTGCGCTTCAGCGCTCTTTCCTGATATTAGCTAAGAGCGCTGAAGCGCAACTACGTACCTAATTTGTCAAATGCTGTAAACTATCAACAGTCAACAGTCAACAGTCAACTGTCAACTGTCAAAAGATATAATTCAGACTTTTGACAAAATCCACATTCCATGACAATTTCCATCAGCGCCAGGGATACTGTTACGAATATCTGTTTTAGCTAGCTGAGTTAAATGTGGCAATAAAGCCCGGATTTCTTCATCAGACAAGTGTTCAAGTTTTTGGCGCAGTTTAATACCAGCATCGTTCCAGTAACACCCACGTAAAATTGTAATATCTGGGAAAATTTCCTGGATGCTATCAGCATTGTAGCCGACGCGATAATGCTGGTGATTTTTCCAGACACTTTCTCTCATTTTTTTATTGAGGTTAGTTTCATGACTGGCAAATGGAACAAGTGCAAATACATACTTCCGTGATGCTGCACGCATATTAATCGCTGCTTTTTTGTCAGCCTCGATATGTTCTAGGACTTCAATCGAGGCTACTAGATCGTAGGATTCTGATGAGGGAGTCAAAGTATCGTAAGTGTCACATTTGACATTTTCAATCACCCATTCGGTGGCCATCCGCATCCCTAATCGCTGTTGAATATTGGCTTTAGTATCAATATCCGTGAGGTAAAACTCAATTGCAGGAAATTCTAGAGCGAGAGCTACCTCCGTTAATCCAGCTCCACAGCCAACGCTGAGAAAGGATTTGATTTCTGCCGTTTTTAAGGCTTCGATTAATCCTTCACGCATCTGAAGATAGCGTAGGTAAGCCCATCGCTTTCGGGTCATTAGTTGGAGCTGAACTTTATTGAGATATCGTCTTTGAAGAACAGGGTCTAACATAATACTTACTTGAAACTCCTAAAAATATCTATCTATGAAGCAAGTTGAAGTAGCTCATTGCAGAAAAGATTGTAAATGCTAAAAGCAGCACGTTTTGGTGAATATCTAGCCGCTGTTTCAATAGCATTTAACTTGAGTTGCAATAAGACATTGCGATCGGCTTGAATGAGCTTACCAATTCCCTTGACACAATCCTCAATCGATGTGGTGTCAACGACTACGGAGTTAAAGTCAGCGATCGCAAATTCATCTGTTCCTCCTTTATCGGGGACAACTGGAATGCAGCCAGAAGCCATTGCTTCTATAGCTGTACGGCCAAAAGCCTGGAAATCAGAAAGATCTAGAAATATATCTGAGTTTCGCAGCAGGGCCGCGACTTCGGAGCGACTCAGATGAGGAAAAATCGTAGTATTTTCTGGAATCGGTATCCCAGCAGATTCAATCAGACTCCGGTCAGAGCCAAAGATAGTAAAATGTACTTGATTTGGAAACAAATCTGATAAAATTTTAGCGACAGCTAATGTACGACGGGGAGCGCGTCTGGCCGTGGTGAATCTTACCATCATAGAAATCTCTATACGAGAGTTTTCACTCTTCAGATCGGGGGAGTAAACTTGATGGTCGATGCTGGCTTCTACTTTGTGGACTTTAACAGCATGATTGCGATTAACAATCTCGCACAACCACTGAGTTTTAGCAAACTGGATAGCATGGGGAATCAGTCCATAGGATTGTCGCGCTTCTTCCCATTCTGGAGTATCTATGTAAGAAAATAATGGTTCGTAATCTTGTATGTAGTAAGCTGGCAATATCTGGGGATTTTCTCTAACTAACGCTTCCAGGATTTTTACTGAACTGTAAGTAGTAGCACAGACTACAGAGAAATCTTGAGCTAATTTTTTGAACTCAGTTAAAGTTTGATAAGAAGCTGCAATTTCACCAATTTCGGGAATTTCTTTGTAACCATTTAAAAAGTCAGTAAAGTTAGACTGATTGACGGCTATTTTGATAGGAATCCCAGAGCGATAAAGTGCTAAGGATTCTTGCACTACTGAATGAGCGCCTCCTCCACCGCCTTTGACGGGGAGAATAAACAAAATTTTGGGAAATTCATGATTGACATTTAACTTGACAGCAGATCGCTCGTAGGAAACTGTTTTGTCTTGTGGATCGGGCTGACCGTTTTGGGCTAAGGCTTGCCTTAATTTGTAATAGGCTGGCGAAAAGTTTGGGTCAAGCTCGAATGCTTGACTGTAACAGCTAATTGCCTCTTCCCACTGCTGTCTTTGGCTGAGAAGTTCTCCTAAATTGTAGTAAAATTTAGCAGAAGAATCGGGTTTCAGTTCAATAGCTTTACGGTAACTGGCGATCGCCTCATCTATCTGTCCAAGTTGTTGCAAAGCTTCGCCCAAACGATAGCAAGCAGTGGGGAGGTTGGGTTTGAGTTCGATCGCCTGACGGTAAGAGGCGATCGCTTCAGACCACTGCTTCATTTGACCTAGAGCATTTCCTAGGTTGTGGTAAGCTTTAGAAAACTTCGGTTGCAGCTCTATAGCTTTACGGTAACAAGGGATAGCCTCGGAATGTCTCCCTTGTTGCTGCAAAAGCTCTCCTAAGCTGAATTGCAACTCAGGAATATTTGGGTTAAGTTCGATCGCCTGACGGTAAGAGGCGATCGCTTCAGACCATTGCTTCAGTTGACCCAGAGCATTTCCTAAGTTATGGTAAGCTTTAAAAAACTTCGGTTGCAGCTCAATAGCTTGACGGTAACAGGCGATCGCTTCCTGATATTTCCCTTGTTGCCGCCAAAATTCCCCTAAACTGTGGTGAAAGTCAGGGTTATTTGGGTTGAGTTCAATAGCTTGACGGTAAGCGACAATCGCTTCTTCCATTTCTCCAAGTTGTTGCAAAGCTTCCCCTAAACGGTAGTAAGCTGTGGGGAGGTTGGGTTTGAGTTCGATCGCCTGACGGTAAGAGGCGATCGCTTCAGACCACTGCTTCATTTGGCTCAGGGCATTTCCTAGGTTGTGGTAAGCTTTAGAAAACTTCGGTTGCAGCTCTATAGCTTTACGGTAGCTGGCGATCGCTTCAGAATGTCGCCCCAGCCGTTGCAAAACCTCTCCTAAACTGCGGTGAAACTCAGAGTTATTTGGGTTGGCTTGAATAGCTTGAGCGTAAATAGCGATCGCTTCTTCTAATTTCCCTTCCCGTTCAAGTTTTTGGCCAGTTTGGAAATGATTTTCTGCCTTTTCTAGATCGACTTTTTCTGACATATAAACCCTATTTTCAGTTGATAGTTGACAGTTGATAGTTGACAGTTGACAGTTGACAGTTGTTATGTGTTATTTTTTAATATTTCCCAATAATCAGTAACTAATGACTAATCACTGCTGACTAATGACAGGTGCATCTGGTTTTTGAAGAGGGCGAAGCATGACCGCATATAAATTATTAGTTATAACCTCCTATTTTCTGCGGTCATGCTTCGCCCCTACGGATATATTCGCTTGCATTGAGATGCACCCCTAATGACTGCTAACTAATGACTAATATCGGCGAAGCATTCGCGCTAAAAATCTCTCATATAGTCGATAGGATACAGGCGCGAATGCTTCGCCCTTGCGGATATGTTTGCACAATCGGGATGCTCCCTCGGAATAATATATTTGGATGATAAGCTATCGCACATTTAAATTGTATATTCAGGGCGGGCGGGACACCCCACAAGAGTCTGATTTTTTTTGATATCCAATTTAAATGCAGAACAGTTTATCAGTGCGATCTATGCCGCGATCTATGCCGCGAGCGAGACGCTCGCACTCTCATAATACCGATGCTGCCGGATTTGATATGATATGTTCGCGGAGCTTGAGGCGTAAACGATCGAGAGTTTGATTGTTCTTGATTTCCTCAGTCAAAGCTTTGACATTAATATCGGGATGCTTCTGTTTAAACGCTGTAGAACCTTGTTTAGAAAGCTCTTGACGGCGTTCGTGTCCAAAACTTTTAGACTTAGAGTGATAGACATAGGCATTGTCAGCGATCGCTAGTTTAAACCCAGCTTTCCTAGCTCGAATTGAAAAATCATTCTCTTCCCCATACCCGTAGGGAAAACTCTCTTCATCCAGCCACCCAATTGCCTCAAGCACTGCTCTCTTAATCATGTAGCAGAAGCCATTAACAAAATTCACATTAGGAAATGCCTTTTCCGAAACATTTTCTACTAATTCACTAAAAGTCTCCAGTGAAAATCCATCAGGAACGCTGTTAATCATCCAGCCCCCCTTATTGTCAAATATTTCAGGAATCGATTGCCAAGATGCACAATTTGACAGAGGCCCGACTATGCCAATATCTTTTCGTGAATTAGCACAGTCAACTAATTTTTCTATCCAGCCAGGAGTGACAATTGTGTCGCTATTCAACAAAATTATATAGTCACCCGTACTGGCCCGCATACCGATATTAGCTGCTTTGGTATAACCGCGAGCCGTCTCATTTCTCAAAACAATTGCTTGCGAAACATCTTTAACCCACGCCTGAATAAAATCTCTAGTTTCTGGTTGAGAGCCATCATCTACAATGAGCAAGCGATAGTCAACCTTGGTGTGTCGGACAATAGAGGTTAAACACTCTTTCACATCCTCTAAAGCATTATGAACGCAGACAACAATATCAACTTGATATCGTATAGATTTTGAGATCGGCGAGAATTGAACTGGTAACAGCATTTTTGAGGAGTTGACATAATTTGCCCTCTGCTTGCTATAAAAGTCGATCGTCTCGGCTTGCGACTCTATTGCCGCATCCTCAAATCCATCCTTGATATTTATCAAGGCTTTGGATAACTGCAAAGAAAGTTCAAAGTCACCAGGCTTGAACTGTAGCCCCATCTGATAAAATACGATCGCTCCATCTCTATTGTCCTGTCTTGCGAGAGCATTACCCAAACCTAAATAGAGTTTCGGGTCTTTTGGATTAACTTCCAAAGCCTTGTGATAGACTTTGATATTATCTGGATTTTCCTCAATAGCTTGACTGTAACAACTAATAGCTTCTTTGGCTGACAGCGGACTGTGATTTTTCAGCGCATCTGCTAACTTTTCTTGCACGCAAGGCAGATCCGATTTTAAATTAATTGCACACCGATAAGTGGCGATCGCCTCTTCCCACCTCTCCAACTGCACTAAAGCATCCGCCAAGTTATAGTGAGACCAATGGAAGCCTGGATTTAGCCCGATCGCACTTTTATACGCTTGGGCTGCCTCTTCCCACATCTCCTGCTTAATCAGCACATCCCCTAAATTATTGTGCGACCAAGAAAAATCGGGGTTAAAGGCGATCGCCCGACGATACGCAGCAACAGCCTCATCTAATCTTCCTTGTACTTGCAAAACATCCCCCAAATTGTGGTGGACTTCCCACAGAGAAGGCTGAATTTCGATAGCTTTTTGATAAATTATGACAGCTTCATCTAACTCGCTCTTTTTAACAAGAGCATCTCCCAAACTCTGGTAAATTTCCGCTGAATCAGATGTCAAATCTAAGGCTTGACGGTAGGACGAAATAGCCTTATCCCACTCTCCTTTTTTGGCAAAAACTTTTCCTAAACTGTAGTGAGGTTTAGCATGGCTAAAGCTAGCATTGACTATGCTATAGGAATCGCGCACTTTCTTCCTATCTTGTTCGTCACCTTCTAAGTAGATTCTTTTTAAAACCAAAGATTGCGGATTCAACAAATTGTCAATTGGTTGGCGCGCGAGGAATGAATCGGAATTGTTATTAAGAGGAAATTCTATGATATTATTGGTTTCGCTGTTCATATCCTATACCTGCTAAAAATTGATACAGTCAAATCCTTGTGATTTATTATTCTGTTTCCTGAATCAGTATCCGGAAAATAGATAACTAATTATTTGCCAGTTCTATCGCGCGGTTGTAAGCGTGAATCGCTCCATCAATTTCGCCTTTTTCTTGCAAAGCATCACCTAATTTTTGGTGAAGTTCCCAGATATCAGGTTTCAATTCAATGGTTTTTTCATAACACCCGATCGCCTCATCCAACTGACCGCGACTATCTAAAACTTCCCCCAAACTTTGATATGCTTGAGCAAAGTGGGGATTTAATTCGATCGCCGTCCGATAACAGGCGATCGCGTCTTCCCGCCGATCGAGACTAGCCCAAACTTTCCCCAAACTGTAATGAGACCCCTCATAATATGGGTTCAGTTCGATCGCTTGCTGGTAAACTGCGATCGCATCTTCCCACTCACCCCGAACGCTCAAAACTTCCCCTAAATTGTGATAAGCATCCGCATAACTCGGCTGCAACTGAATTGCCCGCCGGTAACAGGAAATTGCCTTCTCCAACTGACCGAACTGTAGCAAAGTATTGCCCAGAGTAAAGTGTTCCTCAGCAGTTGCCCACTTGATATCTAAAGTGAGAGCTTCATACCAGTATTCTGCCCCTACTTGGGGAAAGCCAGACTGCACAAAAACTTGAGCTAAATTCCGGTAAGCCACTACGAGATCTGGTTTAATTTCAATTGCTTTTTTATAACAAACAATTGACTTTTGCCACAGTTTTTGACGAGCGTAGATGCTGCCTAAATTTGCATGAATTTCAGCAAAATTGGGTTCAATTTCCAAGGCTTCAGTGTACCAATACCTAGCAGCATCAACTTTTCCCATTGCTTGAGTAGCATTCCCCGCAATCTTGTAAGCAATTGCCGCCTCAGGTGTGATTTCAATGGCTCGCTTGCACTCAGTTATCGCCTCATCAAATTTACCCTGGGCGTAATAAGATTCTGCCTGTTTGATGTATGCTTCTGCACTGAGAGAATTGGCAACTGCCACAGGTTTGTCTGAGTCGATCGCCTTTGCAGACAATCTGAGAGTTTCCGCAGACTTTGCAGGATTATTTATCTGTACCGAAGAAACAATGGTATCCCCAGTTTCCGCCGCAGTTTGGCGACTGTTTTGATAGGCGCTTACCCCTGTCGTGGCGGGAACAGAATCCACTGCTTTACTAGATAGTGAATAGTTGCCGTTAAGTGCCACCGCTTTTTGCAAGCAGACAGCAGCTTCATCCAACCTGCCTTCTTTTGTCAGCGCTTTTGCCAGATTTTGGTAAACACCATTCAAGTTCGGATTTAACTCGATCGCGCGCTGGTAACAGGCGATCGCCTGAGAGATTTTGCCTTGCCGAAACAAAATATTTCCCAGTTTAAAGTGGTGATTGGGCGATACCTTTTCCGGTTCCAGAGAAAACGCTTCGTACCAGCACTCATTCGCCTCTTCCAGCTTGCCATCCTGCGTCCACACCCTAGCCAAATTCCGGTAAGCTGCTGCTAAATTCGGCTGGAGGGCGATCGCCTTTTGGTAACAAGCAATTGCCTGCTGTCGCTGTTGTTTCATGGCATACAAACTGCCGAGATTTACGTGGGCTTGCACGTCGCTAGAATTAATTTTGACAACTGTTTGATAGCACTCGATCGCCCCTACTAAATTCCCCCGCCCTTGCAAAATACTGCCCCACAGTTTGTAAGCAGCCACCGCATCGGGTTGAATCTCAATGGCTTGCTTGCACTCAGCAATAGCCAGATCGAATTGTTTTTGAGCGCAATAGGATTCTGCCCGCTGAATGCAGTTATCAGCCGTATCCTGTTTCCGAAAATCTGTCGCAAAACCGCTGTCAACAACAGTCACCTGGGGCGAAACATCAGCCGAGTTGGGAACAGCGGGTGCAGAATTTGCCGAATTGGCGATCGTATTTAACAGTTCCGGTACAGCAGGAATTGTTTGCTGTTGCTGCAACTGTACGCGAGGCTTTTCAGCAGAACTTGTCGAATCTAGTTGCAATAAATTAGCTGGAATATTTGCCTGCAAAGTAGATGTTTGGAGATTCTGAGGTAACTCAGCTTTTGGGTTGGCACCCACCACTACTGTATTCAACAAATCCCCAGAAAGATTAGCCTGATTTTCACTATTTTTTCGATAGTTGGCAACTTCTTCCTGCAACTTTCTTTGAGCTTTGAGAGCATTGCCTAACTGTTGGTAAGCCTGGTTAAAATTGGGGTTTAGCTCGATCGCGTGGCAGTAACAGCGTATTGCCTGCGTTACCTGATTCTGCCTCAAAAAGTTATCGCCCAATTGGATGTGTTCTTCAGGCGTGGCTTTGGCAGGTTCCAGAGAATACGCTTTAAACCAGCACCCGTCAGCCTCCGATAGCTGCCCCATTTGCGCCCACACCCGAGCTAAATTGCGGTAAGTTGATGCTAAATTCGGCTGAAGGGCGATCGCCTTTTGGTAAAATGCGATCGCCGATTGCCACTGCTGTTCCTGAGCATAAATCGTCCCCAAATTAGTATAAGCTTCAGCAAAATCAGGATCGAGTTCAATAGCCTTAGCGTAACAGTTTTTCGCTTCCTCTACCTTGCCTTGAGCTTGCCTAGCATTCCCCCAAATTTTATAAACCCTCGCATCGGGTTTAACTTGGATAACTCGCTGGCAAGCTGTCGCAGCCTGCTCAAATTTCCTGAGAGCATAAAACGATTCTGCACCTTGAATGTAGACTTCAATATCGTCAGGATTGAAACCTAAAATTTCTGGGATGTCATTCTGATGGGTTGGCATATTTGTCATCGGTAGGGATGTTGACTTTTGGTGACAAGCTAAAGCCATTTCCCAATTTTTTTCTGCGCCATACAGAGCGGCAAGGTCAGTATAAACTTCCGCAAAATTGGGCTTAAATTCCAGAGCTTTTGTGTACCAATGCTTTGCCTTAGCTGAATTTCCTTGTGCCGCACTAATTTTGCCCAAAGTCTTGTAAGCTGGCGCAAAATTAGGTTGTTGTTTCAGGGCTTGCTCGCAAGCAGCTAGAGCATCAGCTAACTTGCCTTGTTTTAAATAAAACTCTGCCCGCTTTTGGAAATAATCGCCTGATTCTTGGTTCATGATTTTGATGGTTCTTTTAGGGTTTTCTCGCGATATTAAATTTAGTGGTTTTTTTGAGGGAATGACATTGACATTGCCCAGCATTATTTTGAGATCCTTCAAATTCACCAAAATATCTTCAGTTAATGGATTTTGATACATTAACTGTCGGATTGGATAGCACTCAAAGTTCTCTCCTGTTACGTAATAATGTTCGAGATTTAGCTGCTGACCGATCGCCCAATAGTAATGCCTGATATAATTCCCAGAGGTCAGCTCAATTACCTTTGTTCCGGGAGAACAGAAGATAATATTTGTTAAACCGCTGCCGTGCGGCGCGACAATTACTTTGGCACGAGCAAATAAAGTTATCTGTTCGTTCAAAGTCATAGATTCTAGTAGCACTGGAACAAAGCCAAATCCGCTTAAAAAATCGATGACTTGTTCTTCATTGATAACTCGTCGGTAGCTACATTTGTTGCGGCTGATATAAATGCGTTCTGGCTGAGTATTTTTGCTCTCCCCAGCGCAACTTTCTGGGAGTTTAGGAGATTGTTCTCCTGCAAAAACTCGCCTCAAAAACTCCAGCCCCTGGGGTGACAGCCAGCCCAAATATCCTGAAAAAGAGGGAACAATTAAATGTTTGGCTTGAATGTAAGGATGGCGATCGCTCTCAATAATCTTATATTCAGGAATTCCCAATGCTTTCAGGGTTTCTCGCTGAAAAGGCTGCTGGCAGCTATTCACCAAAAACCAATCTATCTCCTCCAGATTTACCCCCCAACGGTGCAGAATTTCGATGCGGGGCAAGATATCTACCATCCAGTGAAAATAGACATTTCCCGAAAGTCCGGCTAATACCGCCACCGTACCGTCTATCTTTTCTAAAGGTGGCAATTCTTCCGGTTTTAACTTCAAAAACCTGTGCTGAGTAGAATGTTGATTGTCGCATCCGGGTAACTCGCCCGGATATTCGCGGGAAAGTTCGGGTAACAGCCGATCTTGTTCATCTATAATTGCAATAGCATTGCAAATCATCCAAGAATTTTTCTGCGGTACAATCCAAGCCCGCCCGTTGGGGAGGGAAGTCACAAAGGTTTCCGGCGAATCAAACGCTGTTTTTGCCTGGCCGTCGCAAGAATATACGCCATCACCTAAATGCACGGGTTCAAACTGTTTGAAAATCCGCCTGAGACACCGCTGACAATCTAAACCATGACATTCGGATTTCTGCTGTTGGTTCCAGTTAACAATGGAGGGTAAGGAGCTCTCAAATTGGGAGTTTTCAATATCTCCCAAAATGGTAAGTCTGGGGTGTCCGAAGGATTGAGGTGCGACAGGGATTTTTGCAGGGGAATCATCTGGGCGATCGACATTTAGATCTCGATCCCCCCTAGCCCCCCTTCTTAAGGGGGGAACCGGAAGCGCTTTCAAAGTCCCCCTTTTTAAGGGGGATTTAGGGGGATCTAGACTGGGGGAAAGGCGAGTCAGTTGCTGCAACTTCTGCTGTTGTTTCAATACAGCCTGCAACGGCTCGCAAATATCAGATCGATCGCCCGCAATTGCCAGCACTAGACGGTAAATTACAATCGCTGCCGAAAATCGTTGCTGCTGACTCAAGCAATCAGCCAGTCGCAAGTAAATATCCGCATTCTGAGGTTGAATTTGTAAAGCTTTTTGGTAATATTGTTCCGCTTGTTCGTGCCCGCCGTACTCAGCCAAGGCATTTCCCAGATGAAAGTAAGTTTCTGCTAAATTGAGGAGCAATGATGACAAATTCAGCGGATTTTGAGCAAGACTAGAAATGGCAGAATTAGAGCCGTTTTTTTCTTGAAGTTGCCTGAGAAATCGGACACAGGCTATTTGAGAGCGATCGAGTTCATTGAGATCTGCTACCTCCGTCAACCGCATCTCTACGTGGTGGCAAAAACCCTCAACAAACTCGCTTTGGAGAGCGATCGCATTTTGAAAACATAGCATTGCCTCAGCTAATTTGCCTTGTGCGATCAGGGAAATAGCCCGATCGCCATACACCGCAACTCGATCGGGATTTTGGCTAATTACCCGATCGAAACATTCTCCGGCAAAAGTATGCAGCCCCAACTGTTGGAAGGCTTTTCCCAAATTGTAACGGGCAATAACTAACTCTGGCTGCAACTCGATCGCGCGGCGGTAAAGGGCGATCGCTTCCTGGGGTTTCCGCACTTCCAACAGCACAATACCTAAATTATGGTACAGAGCAGCATCATCGGGCGCAACAGCTATTCCCGTTTGAAAAACTGCCATTGCTTCATCAAATTTGCCTTCCTGCGCCAGAATGCAGCCCCAATTGCTGTATGCTTTGACAGCCCAGGGTAAAACTGCTCGATCGGAGCTTTGTTTCCAGCAGGATATCGCTTGCTGGTAACTGTCAATTGCTGCTGCTATTTTTCCTTGCTGTTGGAAAGCAGTGCCAGTCTTGTAAAGAGTTCTGACATCTAAATTGGTATTTTGTGCGATCGCTTCGGTGGCGATCGCAGTTAAATTACTGATTTTAAAATGTAAATTGTGGCCGCTAGTCATAACTGACATCACACTGATTAGGACTTACCAGAAAGAATTGGTTTAAAGCCGGAACCCCGATCGGGAGAAATTCAAATCAGACTATTCATTACTCCAATCCTCGGACTGACCGGAAGAGGCCGCTGTCAACTGTCAACTGTCAACTGTCAACTGTCAACTGTCAACTGAATGAAGCACGGATCGTCTTACTATGTTCTATTTGGGATTTTCGATGGGGGAGCGTTGATTGATATCGGTTTGGATACTCCCTAACCTACAGTTGTATGATTTTGAGACAATGGTATCTGAAACCAGGTATTTTCACTCAACTACTTCGTTGCCTACCTCGAATCAGTAAAGTATTCAGTTTTTTGGGCAGCAGTACGTAAGTTGTGACAGATCTGAGTAACAGTAACAAGGCTTGTTGTTAATCAGAATTTACGCTCTATTTTTCAGGCGATACACCGTACCTTCTCTATATATAATCCACATCAAAAAGATTGGCAAGAGTTAGTGCTATATATAATGAATTTTCTTGTTTGTTATCAGTTTAAAAAAAATCATAGCAAAAAATAAATACTTGCTTTCCCACAGGAGCGTCAGAGTTGAATCAAAAAAAATAGACTCTTGTTCTCCCACTAGATTTATATGTACAGGTAATTTAAAAATATAATAAAATCCCAACTCTCAATTCTCAAGTCTAATAAAATCTCAAATATCAAATCTAAGTAATTATCAGAAAGAAGTATTGACCAATCAATCCCCCGGGTGCATCTGGTTTTTGAAGAGGGCGAAGCATGACCGCATATAAGTTATTAGTTATAATCCCATATTGACTACGGTCATGCTTCGCCCCTACAAACATATTTCCCAAAGTGAGATGCACCCAATCCCCCAATCTAAGATCTCAAATCTCAAATCTATAGCGGTTCTAAAAAAAGTGAGGTATCTTAATGCCCAATGCCCAATGCCCAATGCCCAATGCCCAATGCCCAATGCCCTATCCGCATGAGTATCTAATCTTTTTGATAAAAGTTATATGTCAATGGTAGATATACCCTACATAGGGTTGAAATTTAGATAATTTCAAAGTTGTTTGACCCAAGATTCAGGTTAGAACCGACTTGGGCAACAATCGAAACTTGTCCGTTTTGATTGCGGTAGTACAGCAAACCGTCAGCCGGGTTGTAGACGACATTAGCCGCGCCCGGAGTCCCAGGAGTGTTGGGATTGAAATTGGGGTCTGTAATAAATTGGTTGCCAACTAGATTGCCCGGTATCAAAGCATTAAATACAGCTCCATCGAGTTGAATTTTATCTTCTGTAGGATTGAAATCTGTCAGCGTATCCATATTATCGGCACCGACAAACTCGAAGCGGAATGTATCTGCTCCTGCACCACCTGTGAGGGTATCATTTCCTCTGTTGCCAGAAATAATATCGTTGCCGGCACCGCCTTCTACGATGTCATTGCCTTTGCCGCCAAACAAAATATCGTTTCCTTCGCCGCCCCTAACGGTGTCATTTCCTAAATTGCCATTTACAAAGTCATCTCCAGGGCCTCCCTCAACCACATCATCGCCTTTACCGCCGAACAAAGTATCATTTCCTTCACCACCGATAAGGTAGTCATTGCCCTCACCGCCGAAAAGGTTGTCGTTCCCGTCACCGCCGAAAATGTTGTCGTTGCCGAGGTCGCCAAACAGGAAGTCATCGCCACTGCCACCGTCTATCAAATCATCACCTTTACCTCCAAAAACAGTATCATTGCCTTCTCCACTGCGGATGGTATCGGCTCCTTGATTGCCAAAAAGAACGTCTTCGCCAGCACCGCCCTCGATTAAATCATCGCCTTTACCGGCGAAGACAGTATCATTGCCGTCGCCACCTCTTACGGTGTCATTGCCGTCTAGAGCAAATATGATGTCATTGCCACCTAGAGCTGCTACTTCATCGTTACCAGAACCTAGAATGATTTGATCCGAACCGCTACTACCGTTAATCCTGTTTGGTATATCGGGCGAGCCTTGAATAATTAAACCGCCAATAGCGTTAGGTTGAACGCTTAGGGGTTGAGTTGGATTTGTTATTTGGGACATTGCCAGTGATCTCGCATAGGGGGGATATCTATCGGGAGTCTTCATATCTCTTGTGAATTTTACTGGCTAAAATCCTGATGTCCGGAATGGTTGTATATGAAATCACTCAAAAAAATCCAATGATTTATTGGATTTTTTTCTCTTGAAAAATACAGATGAAACCGGGAACTATTTAACTATCCATACGTCTTTCATTAAAAACTCAAAACTCTTTTCTATGAACTAGAGTTGCACTAGCTTGGTCTGTCGGAACTAGCAAGACTTCGCTAATATTGACGTGGGGCGATCGCGTCGTGCAGAAATACACGACATCCGCTACATCCTCAGCAGTCAAGGGTGTCAGTCCTTGATAGACATTTTTTGCCTTGTCTGAATCGCCGTGAAACCGGACATTGCTAAATTCTGTTTCCACCAAACCAGGTTCTATTTCCGTCACCCGCACTGGTGTTCCCAAAAGGTCTTGTTTCAATCCTTCAGAAATAGCTCTCACCGCTGCTTTGGAAGCGCAATAAACATTACCTTTCGGGTAAGCTTGACGGCCTGCTATTGAGCCGATATTGACTACGTGGCCGCGGCCTCGGCTGACCATTCCAGGCACGATGTAGCGAGTCATGTACAGCAAGCCTTTCACATTGGTATCAATCATTTCTTCCCAATCTTGAAAGTTGCCTTCGTGCAGTTTGTCTAAACCGCGGCTCAATCCCGCATTGTTAATCAGAATATCGATGTTTTTCCAGGCGTCGGGCAGTGCAGCGATCGCCGATTCGACTTGCGGGCGATCGCGCACGTCCAATTCTAGCAAGTAAATCTCGTTCGCTGAGGAGACTAATTTTGTGTCTGCAAGTTCTTTGGCAAGGCGATCGAGCTTTTCCCGGCGGCGGGCTGCTAAAATTAGTTTGGCTCCACCTGTGGCGAATATCTTGCCACAGGCTGCTCCGATACCGCTACTGGCACCGGTAATGAAAACAATTTGATTTTGGATAGAAATCATTTTTTGTCAGTTGACAGTTGACAGTTGACAGTTGACAGTTGACTGTTAGCAGTTGTCAGTTGATAGTTGACAGTTGTCAGTTGTCAGTTGACAGTTGACAGTTGTCAGTTGTCAGTTGATAGTTGACTGTTAGCAGTTGTTATTGGTTATTTGCGATCGATAAGCTTCCAGGTTCTGATTCCAATGCCCGATGCCCGATGCCCGATGCCCGATGCCCAATTCCCCATAACACCTATTTTATTATTTAACAACCCGCAATCGCACGCTAACCATTGCAATTCCGCCTTGTCGCATCAAAACTGCTGAAATCCAGCGATTTTCAGGAGTAGCCGGAGCTTTACCTACTTTAAAAATCCCGCCGGAATTCAGCAAATCCAGATCGACTTCTGCGGACTTGAAAAAAGTTTTTTCGTTAACGGGCTCCTCCAAAATAGTTCCGATTAAAATGTCATTGCCGATCGGCTCTAGTACAATGGCATCAAAATTGTACTCTTCGCCCACCTTGACTTGCTCCGGCACATTTACTTGAAGTTTGGGAGGATTTTTACCAGAAGTAATCTGATTTTGTTCTGCTAAAATTTCTTGCTTAACTATTTTTTCACCCTCAAAGCGCTGCTGAGAACGGATGGTAGCTTTGAGGTTTAATTCTCTGCCATCCTGTTTCTGGGTGCCTGCAATTGTAGTTACGGTATCAGCGATAATTGCGTTACCTTCGGTTTTCCAAGACTTCAGTTCGGTGCGATAATTCAAATTCGGATATCGCTGCCAGAGTTGGGTGAGGGCTTTTTCCATGCTTTGGCTGTTTAAGCCGTCAGAATGAGTGAAATTCTGGCTGTAAAATGCCATGACTGCTTTGACATCGCGCCGGTTGGCGGCTGCGTCTATTTCTGTTAGCAGTTTGGTGAGTGGGGCTGGAGCATTGGCAGGGGTTTGGGCGATCGCCTGGGGAGTTGCCGCGATCGCGCTTACCGCACTCGGGTGCAATACGCCAGCACCTACAACTGCTAAACATAACAACATTTGAGCGATCGACTGGCCGCCGAAGCAGCCAAACACGATCGCGCGTTGGCGCAGCCCGCCCCTACGGGGGCTACGCCAACGAAGAGGATCGGCTTTTTCGTGCCGACTGCTGGCAAAATACTGAGATACACTTGGCACTAAATTCAAAAAATTACGCATTAGATGATACTTTGGTTATTTGTCAGGGGTCGCGGCGCGGGCAACGGTTCGCCTGCAACGAAAAACTGACAACGGAAGGAGAGATACGGCACAATCTCATTTTAGATTGCTGATTGAAAATTAGCTGAAACTGCCGGAATAATAAGCATAATAATCTAAAACCTCTAATCTAAAATCGATCGACCTGTGGAACTTGTAAAAGAAACAAATACCTTGACAAAAACCCCCCTGCGGTTGTTGGTTGCAGCTAGCGGCACGGGAGGACATCTATTTCCGGCGATCGCCACAGCTCGTCAGTTGAGCGACTGTCAGATCGAATGGCTGGGAGTGCCAGACCGCATGGAGACGCAATTAGTTCCCTCCCTTTACCCCCTCCATACGATCGCCGTTGAAGGCTTTCAGCAGCGATTTGGACTCGGTACACTGCGAATTTTGGGCGGACTCCTCGGCTCGATCCTTCAGGTACGGAAGTTGCTCAAAGCGGGAAATTTTCAGGGAGTATTTACTACCGGCGGTTACATCGCAGCACCGGCTATTTTGGCGGCTCGCTCTTTGGGTTTGCCGGTGATTCTCCACGAATCTAATGCAATTCCTGGGAAGGTGACGCGGTGGTTTAGTCCTTTTTGTACTGCTGTGGCGATCGGATTTGAAGCAGCGGCAAAGCATTTACCCCGCGCGAAAACGGTGGTTGCGGGTACGCCAGTGCGATCGCAATTCTTGACTCGCGAACCTCTAAAGTTACCAATTCCTGACAGCGTACCTGTAATTTTAGTAATGGGTGGCTCCCAAGGAGCTGTCGCCGTCAATAAATTAGTGCGCGAATGTGCTCCGGCTTGGTTTGAGGCGGGTGCGTGGGTAGTTCACCTCACCGGAAATAATGACCCGGATGCTGAAAGCTTGAAGCACGAACAGTATCTGTCGATGCCATTTTATGATAATGTAGCGGGTTTGTTACAGCGAGCAAATATAGCAATTAGTCGATCGGGCGCCAGTGCTCTAACAGAATTAGCAGTTACAGGAATGCCTTCTATTTTAATTCCTTTCCCCCACGCCGCAGACGATCACCAAAGATTTAACGCCGAAGTATTTGCCGCAGCAGGCGCCGCCGTGGTATTCCGTCAAAGCGAACTGACAGCAGAGGTATTGCAAAGCAAAGTCTTATATTTGTTAAAAGATTCCGAATATTTGGCAAAAATGTCTCAAGGTGCTCTTCAATTAGCGGTGACAGACAGTACGGAACGTTTGGCAAATTTAGTCAGAGAATTGTTGGTGCGGTAGCGAAAATAGGACACCGCCACTAATTTAACGAGTTCTTTTTAATGAGGGTAAAGCGTAAAATCCCTGTCTAACCAAATAACATAAAACACAGCCCCATCCCGATAACCAACCATCGGAGCCATCCCACAAAACCGAAAAGCAATAAAATTTACATCCTCCTTAAGATGGCTGGGAATAGGTGCTCTAATGGAACTTCGGGCTATCTTCTCGTAGCCCAATCCGTGACGGGGACAAGCATTAATCTCACTCCAGGTAAGCTGATTTAATTTGTAGAGCGTATCTGCAAAAGCAGCCTTTTCATCTTTTGTGCATTGAGAAAGAGAGTAATCTTTATTCATGTATCGCAAAGAAAATAGAGGTGACTCCTGCTCTGGCGGTAAATCAACAATTTCTCTAGATGAAATCCTTTTCCCTTTTTCTTGGCGTTGATTTGCCTTAAGATGCTTCTTCACAATTGAGTTGAGTCTTGAAGTATTTTTTCAGGGATTGATGAGTAATTTTTCCGCTATTTTGAGCAGCAAGTTTCCAGGGATATTCTTCGTGTGTCATGTTGCTTAACTTCCATGCAGCAAACTGCCCAAACACAGAGTAAACTTCATCAAGCAGGCTCTTAGTTTCTTCGTCGTAAATCGAAAAGTTTATATATTCTGGACATGGAATTGCACCAGTACCATACTTTTTATAGTGACGGTACAAATCAGGAACAACGGGCCCGTGAGTCCATGCTTCTATGGCTTCAGGAAATAGCGGTTCATCGTACAAAGCTAAATGAAAGCCTTGAGCATAGTAAACCAATTTCTGAAGCTTGAGATTAGATATCAGATCGCCAGCATCTTCACTTGCCTGAGCCAAAAAGTATTTGGCTGCATCATAACAACTCAGCATAACTTACTTGCTAGTCATTAAAGGGCTAAACTAGAACGAGATTTTTTTGACACTCCCGCGACTCAACCAGACTATATTTGTCTGGAGACGTTTTCACGGGGAATTGCGAGCCGTGGGAGTTTACTTACATTATACTATATTTTCTCAATCTATGCCATATTCAATTTAACAAAATTAACTACCGATTCTAAGCCTTCTTTTGTCTTCAGGTTAGTAAACACAAAAGGCTTCTCCCCGCGCATCTTTTTAGCATCCCGTTCCATCACGCCCAAATCTGCTCCCACAAAAGGCGCGAGATCTGTTTTATTAATTACCAATAAATCCGACTTAGTAATTCCCGGCCCGCCCTTGCGCGGAATTTTATCCCCCGCAGCCACATCAATCACGTAAATTGTCAAATCCACCAACTCCGGGCTAAAAGTTGCCGCCAAATTGTCGCCGCCGCTTTCGACAAACACTAAATCTAAATTAGTAAATTTGTATTCTAACTCTTCTATAGCTACCAAATTGATCGAAGCATCTTCGCGGATAGCAGTGTGGGGACAGCCTCCAGTTTCTACTCCCAAAATGCGATCGCTCTCCAAAGCTTGACTCCGAACCAAAAACTGTGCATCCTCCTGAGTATAGATATCATTAGTCACCACAGCAATCTGGTACTGTTGGCGCAGCGTCTTACACAAAGCATCCAGTAAAGCAGTTTTTCCCGAACCAACCGGGCCAGCAATTCCTACACGAAAAGCACTCATAGCGATTTTAGATTTTAGATTTTAGCAATCTTGGACGGCTTTTTAGGTACGTTGTTGCGCTTAAGCGCTCTTTCATCAGATATAAGAGAAGAGCGCTGAAGCGCAACTACGTACCTTGGATGAAAGCACTCTTTCATCAGATATAAGAGAAGAGCGCTGAAGCGCAACTACGTACCTTGGATGAAAGCGCTCTTTCATCAGATATAAGAGAAGAGCGCTGAAGCGCAACTACATACCTTGGATGAAAGCGCTCTTTCATCAGATATAAGAGAAGAGCGCTGAAGCGCAACAACATACCTTGTAATTTGAAATTTCAACTGCGAAACAAGCGAGTGTACTGAGTTTCATGCGCCATGCTAGCCAGTCCCAATCCCCAACTGCAACTACCGAGGTCATCATCTTCTAATTGTAAAACTTCTTGCGCCGTTAAACTAATTTGACACTGCAAATCTAATAGTAACTGTTGGCCCGCAGTTTGACCGAGAGGAATCAGTTTCACGCCCGCACTCGCCAAATTTGCAGCCCAACTGTACAAATATCCTACCACGGCCGCTTCCTCTTCAATCTGCCAGCTTGCCGCCGCAATCCCAAAGCCGATCGCAAAATTGCACTGATTGCCGCCAACTTCCACCAAATCTTTTACAATAGTTGTCAATCCAGAAGGTACGGGCGATTCCCTGCGGGATAGCTTCGCTTCACGCAAATCCAGCAACAACCGCGTCAAAGTCCGCCCCATTTGCCAACTTTGCAAGCGCAACTCTTCAGTTTCCTTAGCAGCAGTCGCCCAAGCATTCCAATAACTCAAAGCCCTCAAATCCCCAATCTTCGCCGCCCTCAAAGCCCGTACCGCCACAGCCGCTTCTACTCGCACCGCCCCAAATTCCAGCGAATTTTCCAACCAATTCCTCAAACTGCTCTCGCTGTCGATCGCACCAGCTTCTACCAGACTCTCGATTCCCTCAGAATAACTATAAGCTCCCACAGGTGCAAAAGCTAACTGCAACAAACATAAAAGTTGATTGTTCACTGTTATTTGTTATTTGTTATTTGTTATTTGTTATTTGTTATTTGTTATTTGTTATTTGTTATTTGTTATTTGTTATTTGTTATTTGTTATTTGTTATTTGTTATTTGTTATTTGTTATTTGTTATTTGTTATTTGTTATTTGTTATTTGTTATTTGTTATTTGTTATTTGTTATTTGTTATTTGTTGCTTGAAATGCCCCATGCCCCATGCCCCATGCCCCATGCCCCATGCCCCATGCCCCATTCCCCATTCCCCATTCCCCATTCCTAATGACTGTGCGCGTAAGCGCCGATTTCCGGCTGAAACGGCACAATTTCCTCTATTACTTCCAAACCCATTTTTTCCAGCATTCCCTGCAAAACAGAATCACGAGAAAGCCTTAAATAATTATCAGCAACTTCTAAAGCTACGTGGCGGTTTCCCAAATGATAAGCCGCCCGCATCAGCAGCAGCCCAGTCGAGGCCCTTGTGGTAAGTACCGGTTCGGGTTTTGCACTTACCAGTACCAAACAGCTACCGTCTTCGGACTGCAATAAATCTCGATCGCGCAACACCGTACCTCTAGGCAAAGCCAAGTGTAGCACTTCTCCAGCCTCCGTCTCGAATCGGTGGCGGCTGCGAGTGCGATCGTCCGCTGTCATCGGCAAACTAAAGCTGACAACAGCATCGGGATTTGCAGGTAAACGTTTTGTGAAAGTTAGCATTTCTCTATTCTATTCCTCAAAGGAATTGACTTCACATCTAGTTTTTGAGGAATATCTTTTTTATTTCCAATTGCGATCGCAAGTAGTCGCCCAAAATATCTCTTTCTAAACCGCTCCCATTCTTGCATACCAAATATTGGTTATTTTGTCAAGCACTTCTTTACAGACGATCGCCATTTTCTCAAAAATGATTGCATACCGTGCAGTAACTCAAACTATAGAACGGGAGAGGAAGAAAGACTAAAACCATCTATATTTATTGATTTCCCGCTTGTTGCAACCGCAGCAATTCGGCTTGAATTCGTTGTTTGACAGCCGGATCGCGTTGCTGGAGCAAAGTGAGCTGATTGAAGCGACTAACTGTCAAGCCATTGGTTTCGATAATTTTTTTAGCTTGTTGGCAATAATTCACTGCCACGCCGCGCATACCTCCAGATAGGCTGTTAATTCCCTGAGTTTCGTTGCAGACTATTCTGGGAACCGAGCCACCAGCCATTCCTTTAATTTCCTTCATAGCTTCCTCCCGTCTGGGTTCGATTCCCAAGACAGAGCGAGCGTAGCTAGTAATTTCGGCGTTGCTAATTTCTTGAGCTTGGGCCGCCGCTCCGAAAACAAGGCTTGGAGATTTTGCGTACAAGTCAGGGGCCCATCCGCTAGCCAAAGCTGCTGCGGAAATGATGCCTGCGAACAGCGATTGCCGCAGCATCCGGTTTAGGCGAAATTTAGAGGTGTTGAGTGAGGTGTTCATGGTCGTCGGTTATTGCTTGCGTGGAGATAAAAATGACACAGCGCACTGAGGCTCAATCTATGAGAATAATGTGGTGGCCAAAAAGTTCCTGTCCTTGAGTGACAATTTTTAATTCCAGCACTCTAGATTTGTTGGTTGCTAGGGCGATTCACGATCGGGATAGCTACGCTTCACGACTTTTTAGCAATTTCCATCCTTTGACCGATTGTAACATCTTTAATAAGTTAACCGATCGCCAAATTCACAGGGTATTTTTCATTACAGAGCGTTCCCCAATTGCCTCTACCAAATAATACTCACCGCTCAAATCTTAAATAATTCTAAAAGTCCTTGACAAACTCCTCACATTAATCAGTCAAATTCAGGTGCGATCGGCTTTCATTCAGTTGACAGTTGACAGTTGACCTGTGACAGCGACCTCTACCTCGAAGGAAGAGGATTGGAGTAATGAATAGTCTGATTTTAATTCCTCCCTACAAGGGTTCCGGCTTTAAACCAATTCTTTCTGGTAAGTCAGACAATTTGAGATTTGAGATTTGAGATTTGAGATTCGGGAATGACTGATCGGGGTTTGGCTCACTGGCCTACAATTGCATTCTTTTGAGGGTGTTAAATTTAGGATCGATCGCACTCATCAATTCTTTCAAGCATAGGACTAACGCCAAGGGACTAAAGAAACCAGTTTTTTCGCTATCTTAAGGATTTGAACCAAATATTTGGGCTGAAAACCCGGTTTCTGGCAAGGGCGAATGCGATCGCCAACTCAATCATTTATGTAATGTTAAGCAGAGGCGGATTTGTCGATCGAGAAAATCCCCTCTTGGGAGAGGCGCACTCAGTGAACCGGAACCCGAACCAACGTCGATTTTACCGAAAAGCGAGCGGAAAGCCCCCGACTTTAGGCGTGGGGATGAACGCGGTGGTGACTTTAGCCACCTTGAAGAAGTTGGTCGCTAAAAAGTTTTATCTAAAATATTTTATGATAAAGTAGAATCATGATAATTCGAGAAGCCAAGCTACTGAAAGGCACCAAGAAGTATGTCAATCTACAGATTAATCTGGGAGCTTAAACAGGAGCGTTGACCGAAAAGCCGGTCGTTAGGTCTAAAATTTTGGGTTCGATCCTCAGAAGTGTCGTTCGCAACTATCCGTTTTTGCGCGGACTAAATCATCCCGAATTTCAAATCTCAAACTTGTTCTGAGCGAAGCTGAAGAATCTCAAGTCTAAAATAGTATTAGCCCCCAGAGCAGCAGTGGAGTTGTGCTTGCCTATCTGGGGGCCATACCGATGTGCGCGGTGCTACTATTTACTGCTACACAAAACTTAGCTAAACTTTTTCAAGTCTCACTATTCAATCAAGATTGCTCTTGAAGGGTCTGCTTCCTGCTTCACCCAAGGGAGTCGGCTCGCAACTTGTCCACAGGCGTAAATTCGGA
>NZ_JAEQCT010000124.1:0-23589 GCF_020738205.1 Microcoleus sp. PH2017_24_DOB_U_A | reverse complement strand
CTTTGAGGGACGGCTCCTTTGCTCTCTCTATCAATAGTGAGAGTATTGCTATCGCGTATGCCCTGTTTGTCCAGGGTTGTGCAGCGTAACACCGTCAGGAACAGGCAGTTAAAAGCCTCGACTGGGGAGAATTGACCGGGAAGCGAGACTCAAGCTCCTGACTTTAGGTATGGGGAAATTCGATAGCGGTTTCAACCGTCTTGAAGATTTCTTTAGGTATTTTTTACAGAGTTAATCAAAAGTTGATGTTATCATCAAAAATATCGAGTAAGAATAACCACCTGCGTGTTGAAACATCCTGAGTTGGGAGCAATCCCTGCAACGGGCATATTCGGCCCATATCCGAAACAGCTCTCATTGCGAATAATGGCAGGATGTTGAGCCTACCGTACCTGTTGGCTAGTGATGGCAGGACGAAATAAAAAAAAACAAAAGTATACGGAATGTTTGAAGAAATTCAAACTGAGTTAGTAGCGGTGGCTTGATAACGCCGAAGACAAGCCCGACTTTGGACTATTCAAGAATCCCCGTCTATGACTCGGGTTCGGGAGTATCAAAAGTTTGATTAAATGGATATGTTAACGATTATTTTTGCAAAAACGCTTTTTTTATCCGATCGCTCGTGCCATCTCAAAAAGCTCCCAAAATTGACTTAAACGATGAGTACCCGTGCCCTTGCCGGCGCCGCGGCCGTCTCGTACCCATAACGCTGACAGAAGCCTTTGGCTGCAACCGCTGTCAGCAAATATTTGTATTGGAGGAAAACGGACACGTCATCGAGCAACTATCAACGAACTATCCTTACAAGCAGGCTTGGCGGTGGACGGGGCACCAGTGGCACAGGGCACATCCGGGTTTGAAGGCGCACTACTTGCCGCTGGCCCTGGGGATGATTTTGGTGCCGCTATTGATTTGGTTGCCCCTGGCGCTGCACTCTCCGGGCCCGAATATTATTCTGTGGGCAATGGTCGCTGTGCTGTTAGCAATGCTGCCGGCGCTAATGGTATGGCTGGCTTACAGGCGTTAGTTAAATGATAATAGAGGATTTTAGTCATTCATCAGAGGGGGCCAATGTCGCCCGCCGCGCTTATCAGGCTTCTTTGGAATTGGCGGCAACCAAAAGTACGGATCGCGCTGCCGCTTTGCAGGCAATGGCGATCGCACTCAAACGCCGACAAAATGACATTTTAGAAGCCAATACTCTGGATTTAGAAGCGAGTCGCGACATGGCGATTCCCGACTTGATTGTGGACTGGCTGAAGCTGACGCCGGAACGGATCAAGACAACTGTCCAAATTTTGCAACGCTTGGGGGAAATGCCAGATCCAATTGGCAGGGTGATCAATGCTTCTTATCAAGTCGATCGCTGTCAGGTGTACTGTCAATCGTTGCCGCTGGGGGCGATCGCGCTCATTTACGAGGCGTTTCCCGAGTTGGGGGCGATCGCGGCCGGTTTGTGTCTCAAAAGCGCTAACAGCTTGATTCTCAAAGGTGGCAGCGAAAGCTGGCAAACTAATGCTGTAATTGGAGAAGCTTTGGTTTCGGCGATCGATGAGGTCGGTTTGCCGTCAGGATGTTTGCAGGTATTGCCACCGGATCGGGGCGCTTCGATCCGCGATTTGGTCACTCAAGACCAATATCTCAATTTAATTATTCCCTACGGCAGGCCGAGTTTGGTACAGCAAGTGGTGAGGCTTTGTACAGCACCGGTGTTGCGATCGGCAATGGGCAATTGTTACCTTTATTGGTCGCCGACTGGTAGCTTGGAGATGGCAAGGTGGATGATTTTGGACAGCCATCAAAGTGTGCCCGATCCGGTAAACGCGATCGAGAAAGTATTGATCGATCGCAACCAAAAGCATTCTTCCTTAGTCAGGCTGTGGAACAGTTTAAAAGAAAAAGGCTTTCAAATTACCGCAGATGCGGATCTTGTCGCAGATTTCCCAGACTTGAAGCTGGCGGAACCCTACGAGTGGACTCAACCGTATTTAAACAAAACCATCGCGTTTAAAGTTGTTGATAGTTTGGAAATTGCGATCGGCTGGATTAACCGCTACAGCAGCGGCCACGCTGACGCCATCGCCACTGAATCTTATTTAGAAAGCCGCCAATTTGCTCTGGATGTGAACAGCGCCTCAACTTTTATTAATGCCTCCCCTCGGTTTTGGCGCTATCAAAATCGGGGAGATGCAATTTTTCTGGGAATGTCCAACCAAAAAGGCTATCGTCGGGGATTGATAGGGCTAGATACGCTGACAACAATTAAAGAAATTGTTCAAGGTAACGGAGAATTTTAACTGAGTTATCTTTGGCAGTTTTCCTGTTGAATTTATACCAATTATAGCCGTTATCAAAAAGATGAGGTATGAATGATATAGCCTTTCTCAAAAAGGTGAGGTATGACTGACAGGTTATATAACCACTGAAATTAAGAGGGCCTTCTTCCCAACAACGTCCGCGAATCTTTCGCTTGATCCGCTATAGCTTACATAACCGCTTAAACGTATAGGGCCTTCTTCCCAACAACGTACCCATCTTTCGCTTGATCCGCTATATACAAAATATTGCTACTACCGAAATTAGAGCATCTCATCTTTATGCCAATGGCACAGTATGGTTTCCAGCCGGAGTTATGCAAATGACAGATAATTTATCGACAATCAATAATAATTGATATCAATATTTTTTTAAATAGGTATTAATTTAAGTATATATAGCCCAATACGGTTTACTTAAGATTGTCCGAAGATAGGAACGTTAGCTTTTGCGATCTTTTATGAAAGCAATCTCCGTATCTATTTTTCAGAGGATTTTACCCCAGGGCGCTATATCAGTAAACCGTATTGGTATATAGCCTTTCTCATAAATATGAGGTACTCATGGGCATTGGCCGAAGCGAAGCGGAGATATTGGGCAGTTTTTTACACCAAATATGATTTTAAAATTGTCTATATCGCACATATAAACATCATCACAAAATGATTTAATGAAACCAATTTATCGGCAAATATGATATACTAATAAATGTCAAAAAAACAATCTGACTAACATTTTGGTGTGATTAGCAAACAATGAATTCAGAAAAAATGCTCATTTCTTTAGACGAGACTGTCGATCGCGAAACGCTAATTCACCAATCGGCTTATGTTAAAAAATTGCGTCCGCTGCTGCCACCAAATGCTTTTGAACCAGATCCTAGCAAATTAACAATCCTGTTAATCAATCTGGGAATTTTATTGCTGGGATGGGGAATTGCTGACTACCTCGATCGCTGGCCTGTCTACCTTTTAGGGCTTTACTTGCCTTTGGCTGCGATTATGGGCAATAGTATCATAGTTTTGCTATTTAGCTCCCACGATCTGATGCACGGCAGCGTTCAGAAAAAATCCCGGCTGACTTATTCGATCGCCTTTTTAGGCCTAAGTATGCTATTGATGCCACCTACTCAGTGGAAATCGCTGCACAACCTCGTACACCATAGTACCACCAATTCCTTAGCAGACCCCGATCGCAATTACCTGTTCCAGCAACCGGATACTTGGGGAAAATGGATTCAAAATCTATTTGTACCGTCGGTGGAAGTCAGTCCCCTGTGGTTCATTGTAGGCATGGCTGGATCGTGGTTGGTGCACAATTTCCGCAACGTGTCATCGGTATTGTTATTCAACGATAAATCTGTGGATTACGTGCCCGCTGCGTTTACCGTTAGTCCGAAAGATCGATTGACGATCGCCTTGGAATCTCTCGGAATCTTGGGAATCCATCTAGGGATCTTGTTTTACCTAGACTTTAACCCGATTAAAGTTGCTCTTGCCTACATTTTGCCGATCGCACTGGGTCACGCAGGCACAATGTTTTACATCTATACCAACCACATGGGTTGCCGGATGACCAACATTAATGACCCGCTGATCAATACTACTTCCCTGCGGGTTCCTAAAATATTTGACCTGCTGCACTTAAATTTCTCTTACCATACAGAACACCACATTTTCCCTAGCATTAACTCCAACTATTACCCGATGGTGCAAGAGTTGTTAAACGTTCACTATCCCAATCGAATGAATTTAATCGATGCTGGGGAAGCTTGGCGGTTGCTGATGGAAACGCCCCGGCATTATAAAGATGAAGTCACCTTCACTGATTCGTTGGGAAAAATGTCGGTAAATAGCAGTATTATCGAAGAATATAAGCGCTAATTTAACGATGTCAAAAATCCGTAGGTATGCAGTGCACACCTACGGATTTTAGATAGTTATATGATGTCGGAAAATTGAGCTTATAGTGAAAAATTACTGAATTTTAGCAGCGGTTTTTCACGCGAATTAGGTATTAGATACTGATGCTATTGATCACTAAAGAAGGTTTGAGAGCAATATATGGCACTAATCGCTTTTTATTGTTCAGATCTATCTTCTGTTCTGCCACATTCAAATCTTGCTGGAACTGTCTGACTAACTGTTGGATCGGAGTACCTTCAAAAACTTCGTCGAAGGTGGCACGATAGAGTTCTCGGAAAGATTTATCATAATAACCCAAACGATCGTATTTATAAGCTGACAGAGTAAACAAAATTTGCAGTTGTTCGGCAGTTTTTTTGTAGGGCGGAAGCAACTGTAAAATTTTCATTTCCGTAATTACTTCGGGAGTCTCTGACTTGTTAATCGCCGGAATATCGCGGTAGGCAGCCAAAGGCATATTGGCAGCAAAACTCATGTATTGATGCTGGGTATAATTCACAGCAGAATGCTGCGGCCCGCAGGTAAAAATCACTGTTGTGACAATATCAATCAATTGTTCAACATCCTCAATGCGCTGTGGCATTCCTTTGACTTTACCCCCTTTCTCCGATGATAATTCTTGGGCCCAGCGTTGCAGTTCGGTATCATCGGTAAGTTTCTGCTTTGTCGGGTAAAAGTATTTGAGATAGCCGGAGACAAAGGTTTTAATCGCGTTCCACAGCAGCAATCCATCATCTCGGTAAGGGTAGTGAGGTAGTTGAGTTGTGTTGTCCATTCCGCGATTTTTGAGTTCGGTTGGGAAGGCAAATTGATCCAGACTCCAGTTAGTGCAGGCTTCTCTACCTATCTCTATTGTCTCTGGCAAGGTTCCTGCCAGCAACTCATCGACGGGACCTCCAGGGGCGATCAACTGGTTGCGTGCGAGATTGTTGTTGGTCAACATGAAGCGAAAGTGGGGTTTGAGCAATAAGCTGAGGGGATGATTTTCAGCTAACTGTCGCGCTGTGACGATCGCAATTGGTTCCATAACTAGATGGGTTCGACCTAAATGCGAACTCATTTCGTGGTGATTGGCATCTGCTACTTGCACGCAGAGTTTGGCAAATAACCAATTGAGTGGCGGATCAGACGGCGTGTAGACACGGCTGCCCGGTTTGGGGTCTAGTTGGATCGCAATGGGTACCAGTTCACCGCGATCGCGCACTCCAGTCCACCGCCAAGCGAAGAAAGCACGAGGTTTCGGCAAGTATTTCCTGCCCTTTTCGTAGGTGCCTCCCTGAATTCGAGAAGGTGCGCGATAGTTTGGATCTGTACCTGTGTAGTCGGCAATGTAAATACTTTTTTCCCGTAACAGTTTGGGGAGTTCCAATAATGGCTGCTTGCTGTCCAGTTTTGTGATGATTTCTGCCCGAGGATCGGTGGCACTTAAGAGACGAAGTACCATCGGATTTGCCCCAGACAACCGCTGTTCGGCAAAAGAGCGATCGGTTTGGTAAGCCTTGGCAACTTGAGGCAACCGCAGTACGGGAAAGAAGTCTTCATAATCTTGGAGTTCGTCGAGAGGATCTAGAAAAGATCTCGCCCGGACTGCCAACATATTTACAGCAAGTTCAGAGGTTGCTATTATGCGTTCTCCAATATAATCGCTTGAAAAATTCTCATTCGCTGGCACGGTTTTCAATAATGCCAAAGGTGATAAACTGTTATAGTCAAACTGGTAAGCTTGTTGCTCGCGACTTAAGAAATCGCTGCGCTTTTGTTTATTCGCATCGTCTTGGGGAAGGGAAGGTTTCATGATTTTCACCATTTATCAAATTTTACCCTTGTTTTTTAGTAACATATAGGTAAAAATTACCATAAAACGAGGATGGGATGAACTAAGTTTTGTGACGGTCTAAGAGACCTTGATACAATCATAGTTCGCAGATAGGTAATGGCGATCCGGACAGTTTCGACTTATGTTGCTGGTACCAGTCGCCGATTTCCAAGCACGGGGATTTTGGGATGCTCAGTCAAGCTTCATCCCGCACTCAAATCCATAGACCAAAGCGAAAGTTATCCTAATTCAAATAATCTCTGCAACAGTAGGTTTGGTTTTTCTTCAGGATATGATAATTTTTATTGCTGCTAAAGCTGATATGATGAACATGATTGTTCGACCAAATGTATGAAGTCTTCGAGTTTAAGCAAGGTTAATATTTCAACGCGGTTTCTGTCTCACGAATTAGCCGAACCGTTGAAACAAGCGCTACAGGATAAAACCCTTGTACCCGAGGAAGCAGCGACATTACTAGCAGCAGACGAACAGCGCGCCATTCCTGCTATTAGCAAAAATGCAGCGTTGATCCAGGAAATTCAACATCGGGTGCAGGGGTTGCCATCTTTCCATTCCCTGCTACAGGGCGATAGCCGAAACTTGACACATATTCCCGATGAAAGCGTGCATCTGGTAGTCACATCACCCCCGTACTGGAATTTAAAAGAATATCTTAAAAACCCAAACCAGCTTGGGGAAATAGCAGACTACGAACAGTTTTTGCAAGAGCTCGATCGAGTATGGGAGCAAATATGGCGCGTTTTAGTCCCCGGCGGACGGCTGGTGATTGTGGTGGGCGATGTCTGTGTTGCGCGCCGGCGTTTTGGCAGACACATGGTATTTCCCCTGCACGCCAGCATTCAGGAAAACTGCCGCCATCTGGGATTTGATAACCTCGCACCGATTATCTGGTACAAAATCGCCAATGCTTCCCTAGAATCAGCAGGAAATGGCACCAGTTTTCTCGGTAAACCCTACGAGCCCGGAGGTGTCATCAAAAATGACATCGAATTTATCCTAATGCAGCGCAAACCGGGTGGCTACCGCAGTCCCAGCCTGACAGCACGGGTATTGTCCGTAATACCGGAAACTCTGCACCGGCAGTGGTTTCAACAAATTTGGCAGGATATCAAAGGCGCTTCCACCAAGCAACACCCCGCCCCGTATCCTTTGGAACTAGCAGAAAGGCTGGTGCGGATGTTTTCGTTTGCGGGGGACACGGTACTTGACCCGTTTATGGGGACGGGCACAACTTGCGTCGCCGCGGCCAACTGGGGACGCAACAGTATTGGGGTAGATGTTGAGCCAAATTACCATCAAATGGCGCTGAAACGGATGCAAGAAACCTATGGCTTGCGCGTAGTCTATGAGGGATTGATGGCGGAGGTTGTCGAATGACCGGACAGTCGCCCATCATCCCCAATGATGTGTTCCGGGAAGCGGTGCAGGGCTTCTGGGATACCCGAATTGCTCAAGCACAAGCCCAGGTGCTAGCAGGCAAAGTAGATCGAGGCGATCGTAGCGCGGTGACAGGAGGCAAACAGATGGACGGTTTCATCCTCACCCTGACGAATTTCCTGCTGGCTGCGGGTGTTCCCCAAAACCACATCCACGTTAAGAAAAGCCTAACTGTCATACCGGGCTTTTTTCGGCCGACGAAGATGTATGATTTTCTAGTTTTAGACCCAGAAAAGCGGCAACTCAAGGTAGTCATCGAGTTGAAAAGTCAGGTTGGCAGCTTTGGCAATAACTTCAACAACCGCACAGAAGAAGCAATGGGGGCGGCTCTCGACATCTGGACAGCTTACCGGGAAGGAGTGTTTGGCGAAGCACCTGCGCCACCGTGGTTAGGATATCTGTTTGTTTTAGAAGACAGTCCGGCCTCGCGCGCATCGGTGCAGGTTGCCGAACCGCATTTCGCGGTTTTGCCGGAGTTTAGAGGAGCAAGCTATGCTCAACGCTACGAACTTTTTTGTCAGAAGATGGTGCGGGAAAGGCATTTCACGGCTGCTTGTTTTTTAGTGACAAATCGCGAACAGGCTGCACAAAATCCCAACTATACGGAGCGATGTTCAGACTTGTCGGCTGCCAATTTTTTGCAGCAGCTTATTCGGCACGCGCTCTAGAGTAGTTAACAGATTTTGCATTACTGAACTTGAGTATGAATATACATTTTTTAGTCTTTGCCGAAAACAGATTTTTTGCGCCTTTGAGTCTTTCTGTAGAAGTTAATTCATATCATTTCCGGTCGATTACCTTAACAAAAATGGTTGGTAGTGCGGACTTCAGTCCGCATTTTAAGAGCGGACTGAAGTCCGCACTACGAACCTTGTTTATTGCGCTACCGGACATGATGTTAATCAGCAATCGCGCATTGTCAAATTTTACAGTTTATTCTTCGTCTTCACCCGCATATAGAGCTCTTCCATCGCCTCAATAAACGAACCATCTTTCTGCCAAAACGACGGAAAATCTCCCTGCTTTTTCACCACGATCGCACTTACGCCACTTTGCACCCCCACATCAATCGTCTGCGGCAACCGCTTCGCACCGTGCCAAAACTCTCTCAGGCTGACAGTTTGCGCTTCATTGGCGATCGCCTGCGTGTAATAGGAATCCACCGCCACAGGGGCCGCTGCATCCGCCGTCAACTCGGCAGAAAGCGCCAAGCCCAAAGGCGTTTTTGCCAATTCGCGGTGCAGCACTTCCTTAGAAAGCCCCCGTAATTCAAACAGCAAAAATGGATCTTTGTCCAATTCGGCCGCCACCAGATAATAGACTCCGGCAATATGTTTGCAGGGATTGCTATAGTCTGGGCAAGAGCAAGTGGTTTTAAAGTCCTCACGGCTGCTGGGTAACAGGTGCAATCCGAGGGGTGAGAAAGCCTTTTCAATGTTGTCGGGCATTTCGTTGAGCAGCAAGCGGGAAATGAAGCTGGCTTTTGATGCCATTTGGGCGATCGCCAATTTCCACTTTTCCTGACTAATCGGCTCAAACTCAATTTTAGTTTTGTACAGCGGCTCCTTATAAACCCCAAAATAAGGATTAACCGAACCCCTGACTTCTGCCATCACTAAGCCATCATTCATTTTAAAGCTCTTTACCTTACCATTTCGTGCATAGGAACGTCCCCGCCCGAGACGCCCAGAATCGGTAAATCTTTCCAACGCGCTGATAAATTCATTACCCCACCAAGTCCGAGTAAATTGTGACATATTTTTGATTTTATCCTAATCTAAAACTGCATTTTTATTGAGCCTAATTAACTTTTTAAATGCCTCATTATCCAACTCAGTCAGCCACGATTCATCAGCACCAATAATTGAACCTGCCAATTTCTTTTTGTCCTCAATCATTTGGTCAATCTTTTCTTCCAAAGTGCCAATTGCCACAAACTTATGCACAAACACATTTTTTTCCTGTCCAATCCGAAACGCCCGATCCGTCGCCTGATCTTCCACCGCCGGATTCCACCAGCGATCGAAATGAAATACATGATTGGCTTTTGTCAGGGTAATTCCCACACCGCCGGCCTTCAGTGATAGAATAAATACCGAAGGTTCTGATTCTGGATCTTGAAACTCTGAAATCATCCGTTCCCGTTTTTCGCGACTCGTTCCGCCGTGGATGTAATAAGTGTTATAATGTAGCGTGTGTTTGATGTATTTTTCTAACGCGCTTCCCAATTCGGTAAACTGCGTAAACACCAATAAACTTTCGCCTTCGGCTTTGACTTCCTCAATCATCTCGATCAGCCGTTCCAGTTTGTGCGATCGCTCTGGTGTAAACTCACTTTCATCCTGCAAAAACTGGCGGGGATGATTGCAAATTTGCTTCAACTTCAGCAGCGTCGCCAAAATCATCCCCTTGCGCTTCATTCCTTCAGCCGCGTCAATTTCTTGCTCTACCTCTTTCACAATGGCTTCATAAAGCGAAGCTTGCTCGCGGGTGAGATTGCAGTAGAGTTTTTGCTCAACTTTGTCGGGGAGATCCTGAATAATTGACTTATCGGTTTTCAGACGGCGCAGAATAAAAGGTTCTACTAATTTTTTGAGCGCGGCTGATTGCGTGCGACTCCCATGTTTTTGAATCGGTAATTCAAACATTTTCCGAAACTGCGCCTCTTTCCCCAAATATCCGGGATTGAGGAAATTAAAAATTGACCATAAATCTAACAAGCGATTTTCTACAGGTGTTCCAGTCAATGCTAGTCGATGGGTAGCGGGTAACTTTAAAATCGCCTTGGTTTGCGCCGCTTTCGGATTTTTAATATTCTGCGCTTCATCAATTACCAGCCGATGCCACGCTACGCTGCTCAACAGCTTCTCATCTTTGCGCGCCAAGGTAAAGGAAGTAATCAACATATCGCAATCTTGGACGGCGGCTTTAAATGCTTTGGCATCTTGCAAACGTTGAGGGCCGTGGTGAATCAGCGATCGCAATTCTGGAGCAAACTTTTCCATTTCCTTCTGCCAGTTGCCGACTACGGAAGTGGGCGCAATTAGCAGCGTGGGTAAAACCGACGACGGTGCGATCGCTTTTTCCGTCTCTTTGCTAGTGGATAAAACTTCTCTTTCTTGCAATAATCGAGCAATTACCTGCGCCGATTTACCCAAACCCATATCGTCGGCAAGACAGCCATTTAATCCCAAACTTTCCAAATAACTCAACCAAGAAACACCGCGTTTTTGATAATCCCGGAGTTTGCCTTGAAACCTTACTGGATCTGCAATTAACTCTAACCTACTCTTATCGTGCAGCTTCTCCAACATATCCGATAAAGCCCGATCGCGCTCCACCTCCAAATCTTCACTAGCTTCTCCTTCTGCCGTCAACTTCATAAAGTCAATCAAGCTGACATCGGGATTCTCTTCGCGATGTTTTTGCCAAAAATTCAGCATCTCCTGCATTTTATCTTTGTCCAGTTCCATCCATTGTCCTCGGAACTGTACCAACGGCGTTTTACTATTAACTAACGCCTGCCATTCTTGTTCGCTAACCCGTTCGCCTCCGATCGCCAATTCATACTGATATTCCACCAAGGAATCTGCCGAAAACAATCCCTTGCCCTTGATTGCAGCGCTTTTGCTGCCCTTCCCTTTGACTTGCAGGCGAATCTTTGCCCGCTGTCGTCCCTTCGGCGTCCACCAAGCGGGGACAATGACTTTATATCCGGCATCTTCTAATACCCAAGCGGACTCGCTGAGGAAGGTAAAAGCATCGTCTACGTTGAGGGAAATGTGAGCGGGTTTGTCGGTTTCTAGCCCCTGCCAAAGTTGGGGATAAATGCGCGCAGCGTAGCCGAGATTTGTTAGCAAATGTTGCTCAAAGTTGTCGCCGAATTGTGTTTGCAACTGTTTTTGTTGAGTCGATCGCGATCGCCAATAATCCTGCAACGGCACCCGCAGAGATGGGTCTTGTTTTGCCGCCACCTGAAACTCTAAAACCCAAGGCTGTTCGGGGTTTTCGGGGGATTGTAGTTGAAAGCAGAGGGAGAATGAGTCAGCAGATTGATTGCGCGTAATGCGATCGCGCCAGGTTTGCCATTGCCGGTATTGTTCAAGGCTGACTCGCGCGATTTTTCGTGTTTGGTTGAGGCAGATTTGCAGTAAAGAATCGGCAATTTTATTCTCAAACGATGCTGGGATGGGGGTTTGAGTGACAATTTCGGCGATCGCACATTCTGAAAAATTACGCAGCAATGTTTCGCGATCGTAGAACTTTGGTGTATCTTGTAGCTGCATCTTCCGAAAACCGGACGCGCAAACTAAAGGCATCCATTCAACATAGCGTTGTAACTCTGTTTCGTACTGCGCTGAAACAATTTCCCATCCCGGATAAATCTCAAAGCTGGGTGCAATTTTGGCAGGTGTTTTTGGAGCTTTTGCAGTCTTTGCGGTTGTTTTTGTTTCACCCGCTTTCTTGCGCCCGCGCGTGGCTTTCTCAGCGGGTTCCGATGTTTCGATGGGTGCGATCGCGATCGGAGCAGTTTCTCGGTAGCGCAACGCTGGAATATAATGATCTTTCAGAACAATTTGCTTAAAAAATTGGGTGTAGTGATACCAAAACAGCAAATCTGAACCAAACTGAACTTCTGCTAAATCGTAGAGGGCAAAAAAATGCAAATCGTTCAATACTTTAGTCAAAGTGTGGGTGGCGATGGACACACAATCGACTTCCCAATACTCCAACTCAAATGTTTCGGGTAATTCTGTCTCTAAATATCGCGCTAACTCTAAAGATGGTAACGGCTGGTTATTGGCAGTGGGGAGTAAAAAGTACCGAGGGGCGATCGCATATTCTAGTCCCATCCCACTTGTATTGCTGACTGGTGGCAGTTGAATCCCGGCTTCTTTCGTTAGAAACTCTGTTAACTCTGCCGTCTCCAATTGTCGGGGATGAACCTTAGCAGGCTGTTTTTTTATTTCAGTGGTTTCAACCCAAATATAAAACGTTCCAGCTTGAACAAAACTCTCTTCTGTTTGAGGAATCCAAGTGCCGTGGAGGATTTTCATAGGTTATACCAAACGCAACCTTTGGCATCGTATCATATCATAAGTTAGTCAAAAAATAGGAAGTACGGTTGAAACCTGGTTTATACAAACAATGTCTGAGCTCAGAGGGACTAAAGATAATAACGTAATTTTACCGCGCTATCTTTAACCTGCGTCGGCAGGTTTTGCCTGTATAGACGCGGTTTCAACCGCCGAGTCGTCTTTAACCTGCGTCGGCAGGTTTTGCTTGTATAGACGCGGTTTCAACCGCCGAGTCGTCTTTAACCTGCGTCGGCAGGTTTTGCTTGTATAGACGCGGTTTCAAACGCCGAGTCTTCTTACACATCTAGAAAATCTCAGTTAAATCCAACACAAAACCGGGCAGTACATCTTCACCTGAGACAGTTCGAGGTGCATCTAAAATTTCTACTTCTTTACCTTGACGGGAGATTTCTACTTGCCGATTTTTGCGATCGAGCAACCAGCCCAAACGAGCTCCATTTTTCATGTACAATCTCATTTTAGCTCGCAATTTTTCTAGGGAATCGGTAGTCGATCGCAATTCCACCACAAAATCGGGACAAATTGGTGCAAATTTCTCTTTTTCTTCGGAAGTTAAAGCATCCCATCTGTCGCGCCGAATCCAAGCAGCATCGGGAGAAATATCAGTACCATCTGGCAGTTTAAATCCGCTAGAAGAATCAAACGCAATTCCCAAATGTTTATTTTGACGGCTCCAAGATTGAAGTTGATAGGATAAGTCAATGTTGCGATTACCAGTCTCGCTACCAGTAGGCGACATAATAATTAATCCTCCACTAGAAGTACGCTCAAATCTCAAATCTCGGTTTTCTTGACACAAATTAAAAAATTGTTCGTCAGTTAGATCAATTGTCAATTCTAGGGGAGAAGATAAGGCTATCGTTGGAACTTCCATCGGTTTCTCCAAATATCAAGTAAGGTCAAATATTCTGGTAAAAAACTTGAATTCAAGTCAATATTAGATTTTTACCTAGGGTGCATCTGGGTTTTGAAGAGGGCGAAGCATGACCGCATATAAGTTATTAGTTATAATCTCCTATTTTCTGCGGTCATGCTTCGCCCCTACACACATATTTGCCAAACCCAGATGCACCGGTTGCCATAATACTAACTTGGAAGTTTTAACCGCAGATGAACGCAGATGAACGCAGATGACAATTAACTTTCTGTATAACCTTGCATATTTTCCGGTTCAAACTGCTGCAAAACATCAGCAGCTTTCTCGGTTAAAGCGTCAGTACCTTTAACTGCAATCAAAAATTTGCCCGCATTCAAACGGTTGCGATAGGGCAAAGCATCGCCGCTACCAAAAGCCATTCCTCCCGCACCGCCGACAAAAACGCTGCCCATTCCGGCCGCGATCGCACCTAGCACTCCGCCGATCGCGTGATCGCCAATTTCGCCCGCCCATGCAAAAGTCTTTAACTCTGTCATCAAGCTGAAGGTAACGCCGGCAATAAAGCCAAACGGTATCAGCCAAACAGCCATGAGTTTAGCTTGTTTCTTTGCTTGCTGGTTGGGATCGATTAAGCCAAATTCATCAGCAGTTTTGTAGCCGCGTCCCAAAATGCTGACTTGCTTCATGGGTAAGCCTTCTTTTTCGAGGGCGCAATAGGCAGCTTCGGCTTGCATTCGATCGGGCAGTACGGCGATAAGATAATTCATCAAAATAATTCCTGATAGTTAGGCTTCAATATCCGGAATTTATTATAGCCTGAAAAGACTTGCTAGCTAAGCAATTGGGCGTTTTTAAGACGATCGCCCAGGACGATCGCCCGCAAAGGTAAAATATTTCACGCAAAAATGACCGACCTTGACCGAATACGGATACAATTCAAACTGCACAAAGGCAAGCTTGAGCTGAGCTGTTAGATTCTGCTCTAAGTCATAAGTCTCAACTTTGAGCTCGCCAACAGGGCTATTTTTACTATTGCACTCAATTGCTTGCTATGCCTAAAGTTCTAGTATCCGATCCGATCGACCAAGCCGGAATTGACATCCTCTCCCAAGTCGCACAAGTTGACGTAAACACAGGACTCTCAGCCGAAGAGCTCGTGCGAATTATTCCAGATTACGATGCTTTAATGATCCGTTCTGGCACCCAAGTTACCAAAGAAATCATTGAAGCCGGAAATCTACTAAAAATCATCGGTAGAGCGGGCGTTGGCGTAGATAATGTCGATGTACCCGCCGCTACCCGCAAAGGAATTGTAGTCGTCAACTCCCCCGAAGGCAACACGATCGCAGCAGCCGAACACGCGATCGCCATGATGCTCTCGATGTCCCGCCACATCCCCGAAGCCAACGCCTCTGTAAAAAGCGGTAAATGGGAGCGCAACCGCTTTATCGGCGTAGAAGTTTACAAAAAAACCCTCGGTATCGTCGGTTTGGGCAAAATCGGCTCCCACCTCGCCACCGCAGCCAAAGCAATGGGCATGAAACTGCTCGCTTACGATCCCTTCATCTCCACCGAAAGAGCCGAACAGTTGGGCTGCCGCTTGGTAGAGCTCGAACTGTTGATGCGCGAATCCGACTACATCACCCTGCACATCCCCAAAACGCCGGAAACTCTGCACTTAATTAACGCTGATGTGCTGTCAAAGATGAAGCCCACGGCCAGGATAATTAATTGCGCCAGAGGTGGCATCATCGACGAAGCAGCCCTGGCAGAAGCGATCAAATCAGGCCAGATCGCCGGTGCAGCGATCGATGTTTACGAACATGAGCCGCTGGAAGCTGATTCTCCGTTGCGAAATGTCGGCCAAAACATCGTGCTGACGCCTCACTTGGGAGCTTCTACGGCTGAAGCTCAGGTGAATGTGGCGATCGACGTTGCCGAACAAATTCGCGATGTGCTGTTGGGACTGCCGGCGCGATCGGCTGTTAACATCCCAGGAATTTACCCAGACTCGATCGAAAAACTCAAACCCTACCTGCAACTCGCCGAAACCCTCGGCAACCTCGTCAGCCAGCTAGCCGGAGGCAGAGTTGATTACCTCAACGTCCAACTCCAAGGCGAATTGGCCAGCAACCAAAGCCAGCCCGTAGTCGTCGCCTCCCTCAAAGGCCTGCTCTCCCAAGCCCTGCGAGAGCGCGTTAACTACGTCAACGCCAGCATTGAAGCCAAAGAACGCGGAATTCGCGTCGTGGAAACCAGAGACGCCTCAATTCGCGACTACACAGGCTCTCTACGCCTCTGTGCTAAGGGAACTCTCGGCGAACACACAGTCACGGGTGCAGTCCTCGGCGAAAGCGAAATTCGGATTACCAGCGTTGACGATTTCCCAGTCAACGTTTGCCCGACGCACCATATGCTGTTTACCTTGCACCGCGATATGCCGGGGATTATTGGAAAAATTGGTTCCCAATTGGGCAGTTTTAATGTCAATATTGCCAGTATGCAAGTAGGCCGTAAAATCGTGCGAGGCGATGCAGTGATGGTTTTGAGCCTTGATGACCCTCTACCAGAGGGTATATTGGCTGAAATTATGAAAGTTCCTGGGATTCGGGATGCTTACACGGTGAATCTTTAAAGGATTTTAGATTTTTCAGGTTCCCCAATCTAAAATCTAAAATCGTTAAACGGTAACTCTTTGAAAGATTTTGGAGTTTAGGTTCCCACAATCTAAAATCTAAAATCGTTAAACGGTAACTATTTGAAGGATTTTAGATTAGATTTTAGGTTCCCACAATCTAAAATCTAAAATCGTTAAACGGTAACTATTTGAAGGATTTTAGATTTTAGGTTCCCACAATCTAAAATCTAAAATCTAAAATCTAAAATCGTTAGACGCTAACTCTTTGAAGGATTTGGGGGGTTTAGATTTTGGATGCAAGGACTGAATAATTGGTAATAAGTGATTGGTCATTGTTAATTGGCAAAAAAGTTGGAATTTTTCTATTAGTCAATCGTCATTTCTCACTCTTCAGTTCCCAGTATCCAGTTCCTGACGGGCGAATCTAAAATCTAAAATCTAAAATCTAAAATAGTCATGGCACATAGCTGGTGGGAAATTAGAATTCTTTGCGATCCGGCGCTGGAAGATATCATCTTTTGGCGCCTGGAACGGTTTAACTGTCGGGGAACTGCCACTCAGATTAAAAGCAATTCCTGCCTGATGTCGGCTTATTTGCCCGAGGAACAAGCGGGATTGTTGGATTTGGCGGCCCTGTCTTTGTGGCTGCGGCAAGATGCTTTGTGTGCGGGTTTGCCCTTACCTGCGATGCAGTGGGATTTGATAGAGGATGAAGACTGGGGGAGCACTTGGAAGCAGCAGTGGCAGCCTCAAGAAGTGGGCGATCGCTTTTTAATTAATCCGGCTTGGCTTCCCCCACCGACTGATACCGATCGCGTAATCTTGCGTTTAGATCCCGGTGTTGCTTTCGGTACGGGTGCTCACGCTACGACTCAACTCTGTCTGGAGTCGCTGGAAATGCGCCTCGGTTTTGACGACAAAGAATGTGTAGTTGCTGATATCGGCTGCGGATCGGGTATTTTGTCGATCGGCGCGGTGTTGCTGGGCGCCACAAAGGTTTATGCTCTGGATACAGATCCTTTGGCAGTGCGATCGACCATCAGCAACCGACAACTCAACCGCGTTAACCCGCAGCAGTTGGTGGCAGAACTCGGAAGTATCGATCGGCTGATCGAAATGACGGGCGGCCCGATCGACGGTTTGATGTGCAATATTTTAGCCGAAGTAATCATTGATTTAATCCCGCAGTTCACCGCCATTAGCAAGCCCACAACTTGGGCAGTTCTCAGCGGCATTTTACTCGAACAAGCCAAACCAATTGCAGACACTCTCGAACAACACGGTTGGATTGTCGCTACTCTGTGGAAGCGCGAAGATTGGTGCTGTTTTAATATTCGGCGCAGTTAACAATTAGAAATTGGGAAATTGTTAAAGATCGAGATATCGCTTGAATCGATCTGAAATGTCTTTTTCTATTTTAATGTAAGTGAAATATGAGGAAGCGACCTGCACGCGATCGCTCCCCCTTAGTATTACTTGCGATCGCGCAAGTGCAGGCTTGTTAGTTTGCTTGTGTCTGTTTCACTCTGCTCATCTTTCTGTAACGCTGCCAGGATTTGAAAGCAAAACCGGAGCAGAAAGAGCAAAAATCCTGCATGGGGATTGAGCCAAGTAGCAATGCCTACCATAGCAAACTCGATTACCTTAAGCCATTTCTTTTTGTTGTTGCCAGACATCGCTTAGACCTCTTGTGAATTGCATAAACCCACTGTCCCAAGAGGATTTGAGAGATTTCATCCAAACATTAGGCTGACTTTGGCTGACTTTGACTGACTTGTCTCCAAGAATCGCAAAGTAGTGGCTAGAATAGCTGTAAAGCTTTAATTTCAATCAATGCAGTCATTCCCGCGTGAGTTTCTTGCCAAACTAGCTAAGAAGTATGACCTCTCTCCTGAACAAGAGGAAGCTTTCGTTGCACGTTTTAGTGGCAAGGAAAGTAATTTAGAGATTGCAGAAACTATGTTTATCTCGGAATCCGCATTTGGAACCCGGATGAACGGAGTGTATAGAAAGTTCAGCATAGGTGGTAAAGGACCGGGTAAACTCCGAAAACTGCACGATTTCCTACTGAATGAATATCAGAAATCAAACTTTTCTGAAACTTTATGTTTCAGCAACAATGTAAGTGGGATTGATGAGTTGGTGGAAGAGATGCGCCAGCGCATTCGTCCAATCATTCAAGAACGTTGTGGCACGATGCGCGTGTTAGACATGAACCAACCAATCGGACTTAACGACATTTATACCCACGTCAACATTCTAGAAAAAATTACTGGACGCAAACGACTACAGCTTTCTCAACTACCACAACAAGTTTCACCACAAGAGTTCGATCGCTTTAGCCTTGGATCTGTTAAAGAGCAGCGTGTTCCGGGATTAAAAGCTATTGAAAAACACAACAAACTGATGATCCTTGGAAAACCAGGTGCAGGAAAAACTACTTTCCTCAAGCATTTGGCAATTCAATGTATTGGCAGCGTACTCCAAGTTCATCGCGTTCCTATTTTCATCACTCTCAAAGATTTTGCTGAAGCTGATGGACAACCAGACTTGATATCATACATTAATTCATTAATTTCGTCTCCCGCAGAAATCAAAAATTTTTCATCCTTACAAACTCCAACACCCACTCAACAAATCTTAGAAAACGGACGCACTCTAATCTTCCTGGATGGATTAGATGAAGTGCGCGAAACTGATGCTAAGCGAGTCCTGCGCCAAATTCAGCAATTCGCCGATAACTACTCCCGCAATGCCTTTGTTATCACCTGCCGCATCGCTGCTCGCGAATACACTTTCCAACAGTTTACAGAAGTTGAAGTTGCCGATTTTGATGATGTTCAGATTGCCGACTTCTCCAAAAAATGGTTTCACTGCAAACAGGATGCAGTCAAAGCAGATCGCTTTATCCAAAAACTGATAGAAAACTCACCTATCTACGAACTGGCAAGCAATCCATTGCTGCTTACTCTGCTTTGCTTAGTGTTTGAAGATTCTGGTGATTTTCCCGCCAACCGTGCCGAACTCTATCAAAACGGGGTAGATGTGTTGCTAAAAAAATGGGACATCAAACGCAATATCGATCGCGATGAAGTCTACAAAAAGTTGTCCCTGAAACGCAAAGAAGACTTACTCAGCCAGATTGCCTATCGTACTTTTGAAGCTGGAAATTACTTCTTCAAGCAAAAAGGTATTGAGCTTCAAATCCGCGAATTCATTGAAAACCTACCCGGAGCTAGCACTGATGAGCAAACCCTCGATCTAGACAGTGAAGTTGTCCTAAAATCTATTGAGGCACAGCATGGCTTATTTGTGGAACGCGCCCGTAGCATCTATTCCTTCTCGCACCTAACGTTCCATGAATACTTTACTGCAAAATATATTGTTGCTCAATGCAATTTTTCATCAATAGACGATCCAATACTGAATAAATTAGTAGAACGTTTGACAGAAGTTCGCTGGCGTGAAGTTTTTTTGTTAACTATTGAAATGCTTGCAGAATCAACTACATTTCTGTTGTTGATGAAGAGAAAAGTCGATTCTATAATGTCTGTCGATATTGCCTTGCAAAACTTTCTGTATTGGGTATATTTAAAATCTTTAAAAATCAACGATGATTTTTATCAGCCTGTTGCTCTCAGAGTTTTTTACTTTAGTCTTGAATGTGTTTACGGATTGCATATTTTTTATGAAGATGAACCTATAGATTTAATGGATAAATTTAGAATTTCGCGTGATGGAATGGAAGGTATTTTTAGTTTAGACTTCGATGTAGCATTATATCGACTATTTAGTTTTAGTAACTGCTGTTGGTTCTCACCGAAAAATGCGCTCGCCGATCTTGTAAATGATATAGTTCAGCACTACCAGCTCAGCTATTCATTAAAAAATGACATGGAAGCACTTATAAAATATCTGCCTGATTTCCCAGATCCTAAAAAAAACGAACAAAAATTTCAGAAAATTTGGACAAGTGTACAATCGACTTGGACTGAGCAGCTAAGAAAAATAATGATTAAATATCGTGGATTAGGTTGTGATTGGCAGTTCAGCGAACAGCAGATTGAAATGATTAAAGAATACTATGATGCTAATAATTTTTTACTAGATTGCCTCAATAGCGATTGCTACGTTAGCCGTAGTGTGCGAGAAGAAATTGAGGAGAATTTATTGTTGCCGATCGCAGAAATTGAAAAACGCAAACGCGAAGAATCAGAATAGATCGATCGCTCCTGGTATTGGTTTGCGATCGATTATTCAGCAAGCCCTAACTAGACATTCCAGATCGCCTCTTTCTGGATTTGATATCGCGTTCGATCGAGTGCAATAACGGTTTGTATTAGATCGACTTCATAAAATAGCACTATAAATCTCTAGCGCTTCTCACGCTTGATGAGGTACAGCAGAACCTTTGAATTTCAGGATATAATTCCACACTACAGAAAACTAATTTTAATTATAGACCGCACGTAAAACAACACATATCCAATTAAATAAAAACAATTAACTAAAATCAACAATCCCTTGCCAACATAAGAGTTAATCAAACCAAAAACATGATAGGATGACAGCAACACTAGCAACATTTCAACAAAAGAAACGATCGAGCCGTAGTGATTTCTATCCCAATAAGAAAGCGGGCTGATAAAACGGTAATTACTGAACGGGAAAAAGTGTCGGTGAGCGTCGTCATTATGCACTGGCAAATCTCCCAAAGAGTGCAGAATCATGCTCAGAAACAAAATTTGCACGCTTTGCCAGCCAAAATAATAAGCAATTACCCAGCCGATCGCAGCTAGGGGGATAGAATGAAACAAAGCCACAATATTCTGGACAACAGGCTCGTAATATGCTTTTGACCAAATTGTAGCTTCCGGCAAGCGAGCAATGTACTTCGCCCAAAAGTAAAATAAAAATATCGGGATATCGGGTAAGATTCCGCCGATCGCAATAATCAGATTAAATTGCGGCTGTTGCGGTTTACCCAGAATAGCTAGATTGATAATCGCGTGACTGGGAGTTTTCATAGGTAGGGTGCGTCAGCTACGACAATTTTGTTGATAATGTATCAGATATTGGCTGACGCACCAAGCCTGTGAGATAATCGGCGGTGGTTACAAATGAGGTTGCAGTCGATCGATCAACTGCGCCGGTTGCAATACTCCCTCAATGCGATCGACCTCAACACCATTTTTGAACAGCACCAAAGTCGGCAAAGCATAAATGTGAAACTGCGACGCCAACTGCTCGTACTTATCCGTATCAATCTTAACAACCATGAGCTTATCTTTCGTCTGACCGCTCACCTGCTCCAAAATCGGCACCATCATCTGACAAGGCCCGCACCAAGTAGCATAAAAATCTACCAGTACAGGCAAATCAGAGCTCGATAGTAACTCTTCAAAACTGTTGAACTGTTTTTGAACTGCCATCTTAAAAATGTGGTAAAGGGACGCCCATTATACCCGAAGGCTTAACGAGTAGGGAATTGTGACAACTGAACTCAATAAGTCAGTATAAATTTTTTTGGTTCTGGATCGATTTTAAGGCAGAATTCTGTGAGCATAGATTTTGAGGACAGAATTATGGAATTATTGCCAGAGACATATCAGCGATTGCAGGGACAAGTTGCCGTTGTCACCGGTGCGTCGCGGGGAATTGGGCGGGCTTGCGCTTTAGCATTCGCAGCAGAAGGCGCTAAAGTCGCCGTGAACTATGCCAGTTCAAGCGCTGCGGCTGATGAGGCGGTAGCAGAAATTATTGCAGCGGGCGGAGAAGCTGTGGCCCTTGCAGCAGATGTCTCCAAAACTGACCAAGTGGATGCACTCATCAGTAATGTCATGGAAAAATGGGGACGAATTGACATTTTGGTGAACAATGCCGGCATCACCCGCGATACTTTGCTGCTGCGGATGAAGCTAGAAGATTGGCAAGCAGTGATTGATTTGAATCTCACCGGCGTATTTTTGTGTACAAAAGCTGTCAGCAAAATCATGTTGAAACAGCGCAGCGGCCGAATTATTAATATTGCTTCGGTTGCCGGCCAAATGGGAAATCCCGGACAAGCTAATTACAGTGCGGCGAAAGCTGGAGTCATTGGATTTACTAAAACTGTGGCGAAAGAATTGGCAAGTCGCGCGATTACTGTGAATGCAGTTGCACCGGGTTTTATCACCACAGATATGACAAAGGATGTCAAATCTGACGAGATTTTAAAGTACATTCCGCTGGGAAGATACGGCGAAGTTGAGGAAGTTGCGGGGATGGTGAAGTTTTTGGCGGCGGATGCGGCGGCGGCTTATATTACCGGGCAAGTTTTTAATGTCGATGGCGGCATGGTGATGGCTTAGATTTGGGAATTTTTAACCGCAGATGCACGCGGATGAGCGCGGATGTCTGCGGTTATGAATTTATTTCAAATCTCTGTAGGTTGCTTGTCGGTGCACCTTCCCCGATTCGACAACCTTCTTACTTTGACAAAACTCTTCAAATAGTTCAAAAAAACTATTTAAAGCATCTTTCTCATCCTGAGAAAAAAAGAGAATTATATTCGCCCATGATTGAGATGAATCAATATTGAATTTTTTCTGTATCCATTCTTGAAAGCCATCTAGAGCGTTTTCTTCTTTTAGAGGTACGCCAAGCTGATACTGTGCCACATTGTATCCCGACAAGAAAGCCTGAAGACAACTAATTGACACCTTGCCCAAATAGACTGAAGGTTTATTCTTGATTTTTTTGAGAAGCTCGGAGAGATTATCCATACAAACTATCCCGTTGAATACTTGAGTCTAACAATACTTATATTCTCAACTCTATCTAATATTATTTATAAAAACTCTTGCTACACGACAATTGTTGCGCGGAGTGAGACACTTTAGTCTCATGTGTAAGGTGCGGATCTGTAAAATTGTCGCTTTTTCGGGTGCATCTGGTTTTTGAAGAGGGCGAAGCATGACCGCATATAAGTTATTAGTTATAATCTTATATTCACTGCGGTCATGCTTGGGAGCATCCCGGTTTTGAAAAAGCCTCAAATAGCCAAGAGATCGTTGAGGTAAGCACAACGAAGTTTTAGCATCTTGTTATGACATTTTTTTCAACCATTGAGCTCCCGAAATTTTCAACCTTCTATCTATTTGTTTGACAGCCGATTCCACCGCTCCCGAGCCTATGGAACAAATCTTGTCTGATGATAATTGCTCATAATTCAATACGGTTTACTTAAGGTCGAACAAGTGGTACACTAAGTATGATGTATAAAAAAGTAAATCAAGTATAGTGCCGTACAAAAAATTATTATTAGAATCTCCCAAGCTAAAAAGTAGCGAGATATTTAAAGCAATAGAGGTAGCGGTTCCATCAACAGAAATAGAAGCAGCTATTCTCAAAGCCAAAGCCAAAGAAAAACGGCATCGTGGGCTACCATCACAACTGGTAGTGTGTCTAATCATAGCAAT
>NZ_JAEQCT010000123.1:0-18230 GCF_020738205.1 Microcoleus sp. PH2017_24_DOB_U_A | reverse complement strand
GTATATCTCCGAGAGTTCAACTCTTTTCCGTTGTTGGTTAGAGTTGGATTAGCTATGTACGGACTGTTTACCGTGATTTGCCAATCAACGAGTCGCACTCAGATTAAGGTTGCTGTCTGACAATTTAAGGTTGCAGCGTAGATTCCTCAGAATCGGGTGCTTCGGGTTCCTGCAAAATCACCGGGCGTTGCTGGGGATCGGCTCGATTGCTTTGCTCTTGCATCACAGTTTTAGCCTGACTGGGGTCAAAATAGCGGTTAAAGTCCGATCGCGACTTATCGACTCGCGCTTGAGTAAGATTCACTTCAGCTTGGATTTCGTGCAACTTTTCTTGGACTCCCCGGTAGTGGGGCCAAAGCTGAATCAAAGCAGAAGTCGCACACACTGACAGAACTACATTAACTGCTAACTTGACTCCTGTTTCGGCGGCGAGCGTTTGATGAGGGTAGGAACGCTGGCTGCTGCTGCGACGAGGAGTAACCCGAGGGGGAGTTTTTACAGGACGTAGTGGGGTAACGGTAGGTTGAATCGCTTGCATAATTTTTTTTTCAAATACCTGAGACTGACTTTTTAGAGCTGACCACAGAAAATTCTGAGTTTAACGCACACCCGCCCCTGTTTGTCAGGGTGCTCGCAGCCCAAATTTTTGAGACTGGGTGACGGCTGAGGACGGAATTTCCCAATAAAAATGCCTGCCCTTGCAGTCTCGTCTTCGTGACCACAAACAATCTACTGCACGATGACAGCAATTGTCTGTAATTTCGAGATTTAACTAAGGAGGACAGGCGACGGTGCGGTTCGCTACTGGTGTCTCGAAACTACTTGTACAGTTCTGTTGACAGCCGGAAAGCCAAGATTCCGGGAATCAAAGCAATTACGAGCGCTACGTAGACTTGGGTATCTGTTAAAGACATATGAGGAAAACTCCATTTTACGGGCACGAGCTTTCATCAATTTGAGACAAATTGGCGCTTTTGGGAATCTTTTGTTACAAATCGACAAGTAATTCGGTGCCGTTGGGGAGGAGTGGGAGAGGGGGAGAGGCGGAGAGGGGGAGAGGCGGAGATGGGGAAAATCTTTATGCTTGACTTCTCGTTCTCGGATTGAGTTCGATCGCTATAAATCCGCTAAATTCGTTAAAACCCCCTAAATTGGCCGTTTCCGAACTGCCTTGGGAGCGATCGGCCGCGACAAAGTTGCCGGACTAGGTTACGATCAGTAAACGTGACACTCATTTTAGACAGAGCCAGTGATTTGCGCTGAGCTAGTACCTAGCTAGCGATTAAATAGACAAGGTGGTACACTTGACCCTGCGCGATTCCCAAAAAACCTTGGATTGTCAGTAAAGACACTCGCTTGCGCTGGGATGTTTCGGGGAAGTTACCAGCCAAACCCACCCTGTCGGGCGATCGGTGAAATTAGCGTGTTGAGGTCGAACAATGCTTTTATCCATCAAAACAAAGTTAAAACTAAACAAGATTCAGGCAACAGTCATGAGCAAGCACGCTGGAATAGCGAGGTTTACTTATAACTGGGGATTGGCTACTTGGAGTAATCTTTACAAAGATGGATTGAAGCCCAACAAATACCTGCTCAAGAAATTCTTTAACAATCATGTAAAACCTGAGTTTACATGGATTAAAGAAGCGGGAATTTGCCAGAAGATAACTCAATATGCTTTTGACAATCTAGGGGATGCTTTCACTCGGTTCTTCTCCAAAAAAGCTGGATATCCCAAATTCAAGAAAAAGGGTCATCATGATTCAACAATCGGTTGGGTAAAAACCTACGAAGGATTGCCTCACACTACCTGTAAGTCAATCACTATTTCACGTACCGCCGACAGTTGGTTTATTGCTTTTGCTTACGAACAGGAGCATGAACCAACTGTAAAGCAACACGATGCGGTGGGTGTTGACTTGGGAGTTAAAGAGTTAGCAACACTTTCAACGGGTGTTGTTTTTCCTAACCCAAAGCATTACAAAACGCATCTCAATAAGTTGCGTAGGCTGTCAAAGGAGTTATCGAGAAAGACGAAAGGCTCTAGCAATAGATTTAAGGCTAAACAAAAACTAGCCAAGCATCATGCAAAAATAGCAAACCTCAGAAAAAATACTCTTCATCAAATCACTACTTACTTAGGCAAAAACCACGCAACGATAGTAGTAGAAGATTTAAATGTTTCGGGGATGCTAGCCAATCACAAACTAGCTCAAGTCATCGCTGATTGTGGATTCTATGAATTCAAACGTCAACTGGAATACAAAGCTAAAAAGTTTGGCTGTGAAATAATCATTGCTGACCGCTGGTTTCCTTCGAGCAAGACTTGTTCAAACTGCGGACATATTCAAGATAGGCCACGGGCAGAAAGGACTTACAACTGTGGAAGTTGCGGTCATTCGATGGACAGAGATTTGAACGCAGCAATTAATTTATCGCGCTTGGCTAAAACGTGAAAGCTTACCGAGGGATAACCGCTCCCATGCTCCCGATGAAGTAAGAAGCAAATGTCTAGACTTGTCTAGGATTTGTATAGCAGCTCGACCCTTGCAAATCGTTAGGTGTACAAAATAATTAATGCTAGATCAATTTCTCGAGGCTTCACCCAATTTGGGAGTTGACACCTTTTTATTATTGTTGGTTTTGGTAGCTTTGGAGGCGGTGCTTTCGGCTGACAACGCGATCGCCCTGGCATCTATTTCCAAAGGTTTAGAAGAACCCAAGCTACAGCAACAAGCTCTCAACATCGGTTTGATAATTGCTTTTGTACTGCGAATAGCACTAATTTTAACGGCGACTTGGGTGATCCAGTTCTGGCAGTTTGAACTGCTGGGAGCCCTGTATCTGCTGTGGCTAGTTTTCCAGCACTTTGCGTCAGAGGCTGACTCTGATGGAGAACATCACGGCCCCAGATTTGCGTCTCTGTGGAAAGCAATTCCAGTAATTGCTCTGACGGATTTAGCTTTTTCTTTGGATAGCGTTACAACTGCGATCGCGATTTCTGACCAAACTTGGCTGGTGTTGACTGGCGCGACAATTGGCATCATAACCCTGCGATTTATGGCAGGCTTGTTCATCCGCTGGCTCGATGAGTTCGTACACCTTGAAGATGCTGGCTACATTACAGTCGGTTTCGTGGGAATGCGATTGCTGGTGAAAGTAATTAATGAGAGTTTAGTACCTCCCCAGTGGCTGGTAGTTTCTTCTATCGCCTTAATGTTTGTCTGGGGATTTTCTAAGCGCACTCCCGAGGCATTAGAAACTCTAGAATCTCTTGCAGAATCCGCAGAAGTTGCTGTCAATCTACCGGATGCAGAAGTTAAAGTCCCGGAAGCGCAAGCACAGAAGTCCGAAATTTAACATACTTTCATCTGGGTGCAAGTCGCTTAAATCTATTAAATGAAAAAGATTGAAGGCAGATTTCAGCTTGCAATTGCCTCACATCCCCGGACAAAAGTCACGGGGTTTTTAGGCTTTTATTTTGTAACACTAAGAGTGGAAATGTTTTATTGTGAATCTGAGACGTGTGCGGGCCGTGAAACATCAACTGCTTATGTCAACAATCGATAGAATCGCTTAGACAAAGTTGTCATAGAATCAAGCTTTTCTGGAGCGCCACCAGGCAAAATACTATAAAAAAGTGTTCCTCGATCGCCCTGGGTCAGCATAGCATAATCGTGAGCGCATAAAGCAATCTCTATCGTCTGGAACCGAACGATCGCAGACATTACTCGATCGACCTAATGGAAGTAGAATTAGCCCTATAGGAAGTTAGCTATCTGCGATCGGACGTGGCGATGGTTACGTTGGCGAGATAGCGAGGGGTAGAGGAAGTGGTTCAGGTGCTGTCTGGGGAGGTGGCGGATGTGGAGAGATTTGTTGGGTAAAGTGCGATCGCGCCAAAGCTGCTGTCTCAATGTCGATCGCCACTATTTTACCGCGATCAGCTGTATCGACTTGAGGCAGGACTTGAGATTGATAAATCCGATCGCCCGCTACAGCAAATTCTTGTTTGCTGTAGCGGGGTTGTCGGGCTATCGTCGTTTTATCTCATTTCAACGATTGCTCTTTAATTTTAACCTGGGCGATCGATCTTCTTAACGAAATGGAGTGACGGGTGCAGACACATGATGAATGTCGTCGAGCGAGCTGAGCTTGCTGCGAAAAAAGGGCGGTAATTGGGGGAATGGGTGTTTATTTATTGGGTCGTTTTCTATAATGTGCTTTGACCTGCGAACCATTTCTGTCATGTGCTTTAACAAATACATAATCAGTTTTATTATCTATTTTTTCATATTCTTCTGGTGTAATAATGGCATCTTCAATATCTCTTTGCAATTCGGATATGGAATTTTGCAGGCTGTTTATATTAGCCTGCTTTTCTTGGACAGATTCCGTTAGATTTTGAATATTTTTTTTCAAATCAGCTATATCAGCATCACGGTTTGATATTTCTCTATACAAATCAGAAATATTTTTTGTAAGATTATAAATCTCTGTTATACGTCCGTTTATCTCATTTGTATTTTCTTTTTTGGCTCTAAGTAAATTGTTAAACTCTTTGGATAAAAGAGCGATCCGAGATTGCAACTCCTTAATAATTGCTCGATCGTTACCATCAGCTATATATACATCATCACCTAAAACTAGCTTCGCTGATAAAACCTTGATTAATTCCTCTATTTTATAAGCAAGACGAAGACGATAAGGGCTAATTTGATTAGCATTTTGTCCTATCTCCGCAGCTAATTTGGTGATTGCTTCTGAAAGAATGATTGGCGACGGTTGCCTGCTTCTCGTAAAAAGAACCAGATTACTTACAATTTTCTGAAGCTGCTCATAATCTTTTTCAGCCTGACTAGCTAAAAGAACACGAGCAGCATCTTGTATTCCCGTTAGTATCTGATAGTTTCGAGGTCTTCGAGGCTCTAGTTCTTGTAGAAGTTCACTTCTTTTATATTCCAATGCCTCAAGTGTTCTTGCAATTCTTTCATGATTTGCAAAAGGATCTGCACCAAGACGTTCTAAGATACCCTCATATAACCATGCTTGAGACTCTAAGTTATTCAGTTTTGGAACTTGTTGCTTGTTGTCAAGCTGGGGAACTACATCTGTTCTTTGGAATTGCTGTTGTAGTGTATTAACCCTTGCTGAAATAGTACCTTTGAAACAAGCAAGCATTAAATCTAGAGCTTGACCAAAGGGAAAAGAGTAGTCAGCCAACCAACCAAACAATAACCAAAACAATATAGTACATATCAAAAATGAAACTACTTTAATGTAGTTTAAAAGCCTTCTAAAAAAGTTCTTATTTGGCTCTAAGTCTAAGTTTTGAAGGTCAAGAAAAAGCTTGTCAACGAAAAAATTGGTTTCCTATTTGTTGCCCAATTACTGTTCCGGGATTATTGTCAACATTAACGTTTACGCCTGATTCATTATTCTGAGACACATGGGAGGTACTTTGTATCTGTTGATACTGAGTTACCAGTTTTTCTAGATCTTGTTGAAACTTCTTGTCACACTCGGCTTCACTTAGAATCGCAGCTTCTAAAAGTTTTGGTTCAGAACCCTTGATCTGGAGTTTGTCTTGAAATCGTTTTTCTAAGAAATCTAGAACATTTGCTCCAGCCTTCTCCAAAGCCCCGCCGGAAACCTTATCACTTAGCCAAAGTACAATATTTGCTGCTTGTAAAGCTAGTACAGATAATTCCATGTTGGTAATGATTTTGTTAATTAGGAATTTATTCAGATACCGGATTATACCAAATAGACAGAAAAATTACAAATAATTTACTGGATGTCAGTATACCGATCGCCATTTCTACACAAATCGATCGCACAACCGCTATCCTGTAACAGTAGCTCAGTCTTTGGAAAAGGCGATCACCCATAACAACAGAACAACAGCAACCCAAAAATAGAACCACTGTTTCCCCCCAAAACATTCCCTAAAAATCCATCACAACAAACCGCGATAGCGAATAAAAATCAACACCACCGCCCACGAACCCAAAGCAACCTTGATCGCCACCAAAATATTCAGTAAAGGCACTACACCACCACTAACTAATGCCCCAAACTGTCCGTGCGGCAACTCGTACCCACACAAAGTTATCGCAGACAACACCACAAAAACCAATACCGAAATCTTCTCCCAAGTCGCCGCGTGCGATCGATCGTAAATCCGTTGCATCCACTCGGATGACGAAGTAATCGCCACCAAACCGATCGCAGTTCCCCCCGCGACACCCGCCGCAAAACCGCCTCCCGGAGTCAAATGTCCCCGCAATGACAATTCAATACTCACCAAAGCCGCAATAGTCGCTCCCAAACGGGCTAACACAATTGAAGGTTGATCGGTAAACTGATAAATTGTGCAGGATGGTCTTTCCGTGGCTAACAGAAAATTAGCGCCCATAATGGCGATCGTAAATACCACTACTTCAAAAATCGTGTCATAAAGGCGATTGCGGAAAATAATCGCCGATACTGCATTGGGAATTCCGCTATCTTTGACAATCAATTCTACGATCGCCAAACCTGATAAACCTGATGTTGGATTGGCAAAAAATAGCATTTTAATGTAAAGCACTATCCCCGCCGCAATGTAAACCCATTTCATTGATAATCCTCCGCTAAATCCGTAGCATTTTTGTAAGCCAGACTGGTATTTACTGATGAAATTTCGACCTGCATGATGTCATAAAGCCGTTGAATTCTAGTCACTGTTTGATAATGTTTGGCTTCTGGATTACCATCTAGCACAGGTACACAACTTGCATGAATTTCTTTCTCCATCAAGGCGCGATGTAAACCCTCCAGACTGGTGAAAGGTACTACCTCAATGCGGAGATAATACTTGCTAAAAATCCGCCGAAAATCCTTCATCAATGAGTTAAAATCGCGGGGACTTTCTACTGTCAACTCTACCTTCAAAACATCACCATCCGACTCGACTTTCTCCTCTTCCAACACGCCCAAACGCATCACCAAGGACGATCGCACCGCCACCGCATACAGAGTTATTGCCAACATCGTACCCATCAAGGCTTCCGTCAAAGCCACATCCGCCGCCCCAAACACTGAATAGATCAATGCTGCGATCGCACCTAATATGCCGCGAATGACTAGGGCATGGTAGGGATTAGCCTGAACTACTACCATACAAGCAGCCAAGGGCAACAGCGCAGTTAAGATATAGATATAGCTATCATCATTCATAATGTCTCTGTTGGAAACTCCTTCTGATTTTCTGCCTCTTCACTCGAACAGTGTGCAAACACATATCCCAGCATTGTATTCCAGATTGCCAAGGAAATAATTGCTAAAGTTAGCAGCGGCCATCTACTAGGTATTTTGATCAGCAGCCCGACAACGATTAGGATCGAACCCAAGGTATCGGCAACCGAAAGACTGTGTAACTTAAATAATACCGATCGCTTGCCGACTAGGTGAGAAGTTCCCCAAAACCAGAAGAATATTCCTACACCAAAAAATACATAACTCACCACATCAATCATAAATCATCCATTCGTTTTATTATGTGTGCTAACAGCATTAATCCCGCATTTCCCACAGTCAGGATTATCGCCCCTACAGCGCCAATCATCCAATCGTCCCGCAAGACAGAGATGAACAAAGTCATAATTCCTGCCTTGGTGGAAATACTGCCCAAGGCTAACATTTTCTGCCAAATATCATCATCCGTCAATGCCTCGTACATGGGGATGAGCATGGCTGCAATCATCGCAATTAAGAGCAAATTCATGGTTTTTTAATCGGGAAAACCCGGTGAACTTCGTAGCAGCCTTCTTGGTTGTGTCTCACCACAATTGTTTTGGGCGTAAACGTGATTAGGAATACATCCAAAAATATCATGATCGGCGATCTTTTCATTTTTGCCCGTTCCAAAATCATGTCTTCTCCGTTATGGGGACGAATGATAATTTCAAAGGCCTCAATGTATGCTACCGGAATCGCAATCAGGATTTTTTTGAGCATACTTAGCCATTCCTTGATCCTTTCCGGGGATGTATTGCCGCGGGGTAGGAGAAATGCGATCGCTATACCAATGATGATATTTGGCACGGTGAAATCGGCGGTAAGCAAAAACCAAATTGTCAATCGTAATATCAAACTTCCAATCATCTTTTTTCCTTCTTAGACTTTTTGCATAAATCTTTGATGTGCAACAACCGCAGATGTCATGCAGATTAACGGAGATAAACGCAGATAATTACAAGATACTTTCTAATTTTACTAGATATCTCTTGCATACTCTTATTGCGAGCGATCGCAAGGCTGCATCTGGTTTTTGAAGAGAGCGAAGCATGACCGCATATAAGCTATTACTGATAATCTCATATTTACTGCGGTCATGCTTCGCCCCTACACACATATTTACCAAACTGAGGTGCATCCGATCGCAATTTGGATTATTTAAGTGTGGGTTCCTGTCGCTAATGCCATCCAAAACAGTACGATCAAGGTTAGAGTCATCACACCTACCAGATGATCGAATTGCTCGGCTGCACGCGGCAGGGCGATCGCTAACCGTTTAATAATTAAAACATAAATCAGCCACCCGATCGCGATCGTCCCCACTGCTTTGATGATACTTTCAATGCTATAAGCATCTAAGTACACCACATTTGCGATAATTAGCCCGCCAATTAAGAGGATGACTGCTGGCCACAAACCCGGCTTGACTTCTTGTTTCTCGCCGCGCGGGATAAAGATTAATTTGGCGAAGGTTATAGCTGTACCTACGGCCGCAATATTCATAGGGATCGCCTGCCAAGGTGCTACACTTTTCAAGGTCAACACTTTTGCCCCAAATCCTGCCAACAAAGGAAAGCCGGAAATGGAGAGACTGGCGATTACTAAGGCTATCCAAATTTTTGGATCGATCGCCTTAGATTGCAGTTCTTTGAAGTTGCGACTTGGTAAGGAACCGGCAATTAAGAAGAGGCTTGATTTAACTAAACCGTGAGTCAGCGCATAAAAACCACCGACTTCCGGTGCTGCTAGAATAAAGCCTAACTGGGCAATTGTGCTGAACGCTAGCATCCGTTTTGTATCTTTTTCAAAGATGGCATAGGATACTCCCATTAAAGCTGTCGCCACGCCAAATATTCTGACGATAGTATCAATGTCATCGGAAACCAAGGCACAGCGCAACAAAGGTAAGATACTCGCTTTGATGACTATTCCTGAGAGTAAGGCGGAGACTGGGGTTTCTGATTCTGAGTGAGTTAGCGGCAGCCAGAATCCCGATACAAAAATCCCGCCTTTGAGCAATAATCCCAGAAAAATAAGGGCTAAAGCTTCTGGTGGCGCACCTTTTAAACCGTCAAAAACAAAGGAATTATGTTTTTGATAGACTAGCACCGCGCCCACGAGGTAAAATAGCATGGCGGTGTTGCTGACAAACAGATAGCGCAAGGCTACCCATAAAGAGCGATCGGTGCGAGGATAGGCAATTAACAGAAAAGCTGCAATCCCGCTGACTTCTAGGGCGACGTATAAACTGATAAAATCTGCACAGATAAATGTCGCATTTATACTGCCGTGCAGAATAATCATCTGGGAGTAAAAGAAGGCTGATTTACCACTGTGCCAACAGTAGAAAATGACGGCAGCAGTTACTAGGGCATTTGTCAAGATAAAGTAAGCGCCTAACTGATCTGCGACTACTTGAACGCCGAAATTATCTAGTAAGTTGAGTTTGAGGGGCGATTTTTCGAGAAATAGTTGTAGCGCGTAGCCTGCTGAAACAAAGGTGACTGCTAAGGCGAGATATTTGTCAAGCTTGGGAAGTAGATAAATGACGAACCCGATAAAAAATGGTATGGTCAGCCAAGCGATCGTAATAATATTCATGGATGGGTTTACGGCGTGTTATTTTTCTCGATCTCGCTGGTTTCCAATGTGGGATTATCCCGTGCTAGCTTCATCACACCTACCAGCATCAGGGCTTGAATCGAAAAGCCGATGACGATCGCAGTTAAGATGATCCCTTGGGGGACTGGATCGGCGAAAGCTCTATTTTTGACATCTCCCATAATTGGCGTGAACAAGCCATTGAGGGATGCGATTACGACATAATAGGCAATTACACCGGTGCTCATTACGTCCATAGAGACGATCTTCATCACCAGGTTCTTTTTAAGGATGATACCAAAAAATCCGCACAATACTGTGGCAAATACGAAGGCTTCTAACACGGAAATTTTTGTTGCTTAAGGTTTGGTGACAATGATACATTACTTGGGTGCTACTAATGTAGGGCGAGTCGATCGATTTTAGATTTTAGATTTGGGATTTTAGATTGACTTGGCAAGTAATGCGATCGAGGTTGGGAAGCTATCGTAAAGTTATGTTAATTTTTGGTACTGATTTTAAATGGGACTACAGAGTGTAACTGGGGCGATCGCGCGTGCAGGGCGATCGGGCGATCGCACGCCCGATACACTGGAATGGGAGTACAATGAATGATATTTCTATTCAAAGTGATGCGCTGAGTGGAGCCCGCTTCGGAACTGGCAAGATGCCCGTTCCACAAAAAAAGGATTTTTTTGATTTATTCTGGGGTGAAATTATCCCCGGCTGCGGAACAGGCAAGATGCCTGTTCCACAAAAAAATATTTTTTTGATTTGTTTTTTGTCGGTGGAATTGTCGCCCGTTCACCAATTATTTGCCAAATATTATGGTCTTTTTATACTTACCTAATTATCCAAATTACTGCTAAAATAAAGTACGAGTCCTTGCCGCTCAAATGCAGACCATGACCGCACAAACCTCCGTACAATTCCAAGACAGTTTCGACATCATCGTAGTAGGTGGCGGACACTCCGGCTGCGAAGCCGCCCTCGCCACATCTCGCCTCGGATGCCGCACGCTTTTACTCACCCTCAACCTCGACAAAATTGCGTGGCAACCCTGCAACCCAGCCGTCGGCGGCCCCGCTAAAACTCAACTTACCAACGAAGTCGATGCCCTAGGTGGAGAAATCGGCAAAATGGCCGATCGCACTTATCTACAAAAGCGCGTCCTCAACGCTTCGAGAGGCCCCGCAGTTTGGGCGCTGAGAGCCCAGACAGACAAGCGGGAATACGCCGCTGTCATGAATAATATTGTCGAAAATCAAGAGAATTTGACCGTCCGCGAAGCGATGGTTACAGACTTAGTTTTGGGCAAAAATGAAGAAGTCATCGGCGTTGAAACCTACTTCGGCGTCGGCTTTGGATGCAAAGCCGTAATTCTCACCACAGGAACTTTTTTAGGTGGCACAATTTGGGTTGGCAACAAGTCGATGCCGGCCGGACGTGCCGGAGAATTTGCAGCCGTAGGTTTGACAGAAACTCTCAACCGTTTGGGCTTTGAAACCGGACGGTTAAAAACAGGAACTCCGGCAAGAGTTGACAAACGCACTCTCGATTACACAAACCTGGAACCGCAGCCGGGAGATGCAGATGTTCGCTGGTTTAGTTTCGATCCAGAAGTCTGGGTGGAACGCGAACAAATGCCCTGCTATTTAACTCGAACCACGCCCGAAACTCACCAGTTAATTAGAGACAACTTGCACCTTTCTCCAGTTTACGGCGGCTGGGTTGATGCGAAAGGCCCGCGCTACTGTCCGAGTATTGAAGATAAAATCGTGCGCTTTGCAGATAAGGAAAGCCACCAGATTTTTATTGAACCGGAAGGTAGGGATATTCCTGAACTTTATATCCAAGGATTTTCGACTGGTTTGCCGGAAAGTTTGCAATTGCAAATGCTGCGGACTCTTCCAGGTTTGGAAAAGTGCGAGATGATGCGCCCTGCTTATGCTGTGGAGTACGATTATTTGCCTGCAACTCAGTGCTTTCCGACTCTGATGACTAAGAAGATTGAAGGGCTGTTTTGCGCGGGACAGGTGAACGGTACGACGGGATATGAGGAGGCGGCTGCACAGGGGATTGTCGCAGGTATTAATGCGGCTAGGTTTGCGAAGAATCAGGAGATGATTGTGTTTGCCCGCGAGCAAAGTTATATCGGCACTTTGATTGACGATTTGTGTACGAAGGATTTGCGGGAACCTTACCGGATGTTGACTTCGCGATCGGAATATCGGCTGTTGTTGCGATCGGACAACGCCGACCAACGCTTGACCCCGCTTGGACGGGAAATTGGCTTAATTGGCGATCGGCGCTGGGAGTTATTCGATCGCAAACAAGCTAATATTGTCGCGGAAAAAGCCCGTTTGTACTCAACTCGCGTCAAAGAACACGAAGAGGTTGGCAAAGCAATTTTTGCTGACACTCAACAAGTGATTAAAGGTTCAATAACTCTGGCTGATTTGCTGCGCCGTCCCGGTTTTCACTACGTCGATTTAGAACGCTACAATTTAGGCAATTCTAGTCTAAAATTAGCTGAGAAAGATGGTGCAGAAATCGAACTCAAATACTCCGGTTATTTGCAAAGACAGCAAAATCAAATCGATGACATTGCCAAACACGAACGCCGCCAATTACCTGCGGATTTGGATTATATGGCAATTACAACTCTCTCGAAGGAGTCGCGGGAGAAGTTGACTAAAATTAGACCCTTGACTATTGGCCAAGCAGCGAGAATTGGCGGGGTGAATCCGGCTGATGTTAATGCTTTGTTGATTTATCTGGAAGTGCAAAACCGCAAGCAGCCGGCTGCTATGGGAAAATGAATAAACTTTACTATCGTGGCATGGCAGAGCAAAATGGTAAGCCGAAAATAGGTCGCAGTGCTAGATTACTAGGGGTAAGACCTGGTATTGACATAGATATTGAGCAAATGCCCACAGGTTATCTGAATGAGCAAGGCTATTTGTTAGCAGAGTTAGAACGTGAGTTTCGAGGAGAGTTGGTTGCTGTTGCTGTCAGGAATACAAAGGGAATGTCGGTTTCCATTTCAATTGAAAGTTTACCAGCATTTCGCAGACCTACAAAATTTGGTGGGACTGGAAAAGACTCTCTATGGCAAATTGATGACATAAAAATTATTGGAGATTTGCAGGCTGTCCAAGATAGCCCGACGCACGTTAGCATCTTGCCAAGAGCTACAATGTCTCTGGAAATGTACGAGGCCGCATTGGCAAACACCCAAAATGATTGGGAAAGAGTTGATTAATCTCATATATCATAGGAGTCTATAACAATGGCATGGATATTCAGTTTATCGGCAGAATGTGGCTCAGATGAAAGCAATGTTAATAAATTTGCTCAACACTTTGAGAAAATAGAATGGCTACTCTCAAACGATCGCCAATGCCTGTGTCGCACAGACACTTTTCAAGATATCGATCAAAACTGGTGGTGTCGAGTTTATCCAAATAATATTAGTCAAGTGGGAATAGATAGCCCTGAAAGTGCTTATATAATGACAGAGTTAGGGATTTTACTGTATCACACTCTACGGTTTGCTCCATCGTTTCGCTATGCTTTGGTTGGTGTTGAAGTTGATGAATTTAGAACTTACAGTGAATTGATTGAGGATTTGTCAAACTTATCTCTTCCCGGATTAGTTTTAGCAAAAGAACTTATTCAGGGGCGAGAAACCTTACCAGTTTTTCGACCATTTAGTTCTAGTTATGTTTGGCAACCCTACGAGGGGGAAGTCTATAATCCATTAATGGCATCTCCCGACTTAAAAAATAAGCTGAATGAGCTTCTGGTTGTGGGTTAACTTTGTTATATTGATGTCTAATGAATTAACCAACTTCGAGATTAGGTTTTGTGACGATGAAAATACAACCGTTGTTGACCAAATTTTAATAGTTTTCACAGGAAATAACTATGCCCTTCAGTGCTTACAAAACTATTGATGCTGTCCTCAAAGAATTTCAAATTACCTACACTCAGTCCAACTTTATAGTTGAAACCGAATTCAATATTCCTGACTACTTTCGAGAAGACTTAGAAATAGTCATGGAAGAAGGTGCCGCCGACTGTTCGGAATTTGCTATCTGCGAAAATCTGATTTATCCACTTCTCAAAGAAGTTTGGAAGTGCTACCGACAAAAGCTGATTTTATGGAGTCATAAAGCTCTAATATACGATCAAAATTTAACCGGATTTCCAGAGTATATCTTAGCTAAGAAATCTCCCTTAGGAAATATTGTTTTCGATCGCCCTTATTTCGTCTTGATTGAAGCGAAACAAGATAACTTTGAAGCTGGCTGGGGACAGTGCATCGCCGAAATGATTGCCGCTCAAAAAATGAATGAAAATCCCGCACAAACTCTATTTGGAATTGCTTCTAACGGAGACAGGTGGCAGTTTGGAAAATTAGAAGCTAATATCTTTACTCGCAACCGCACTTTTTACACCATTCAAGAACTCGATCGACTTTTTGCGGCTGTTAATTACGTATTTAAACAGTGCGAATTGATGTTAGATGCTGACGCGAACATATCAGACGGCGGTTGAAACCGCGCTTAGGAATGAGAATTAAATAACTTACAATTTTAATTATTGTGGGATGGGCGTCCCGCCCGTCCAGAAAAGACGGGCGGGACGCCCATCCCACTTTCTTTGTGTAAGTTATTAAATTTTCGTTCCTTAGACAAACAAAGTGCGGGTTTTGTCTGTGTAGGCGCGATTTCCATCCTACGTCTGATTTACTCGATCGCCCTAGCTAGCAATCATTCCCACTCGATCGTACCAGGTGGCTTAGAAGTAATATCGTAAACCACCCGGTTAACGCCCTTAACCTCATTCACAATCCGGTTCGAGATCAATTCCAACAAATCGTATGGAACCCGCGCCCAGTCAGCCGTCATCCCATCTTCGCTTTTGATAAATCTCAGAACAATTGGGTAAGCATAGGTGCGCTGATCGCCCATAACGCCTACACTGCGAATCGGGAGCAAAACTGCAAAAGCTTGCCAAAGTTCGTTGTACAATCCGTGGCGGTTGATTTCTTGGCGCACGATGAAGTCAGCATCCCGCAAAATATTCAGCCTCTCTGCGGTAACTTCTCCCGTAATCCGAATCGCCAATCCCGGGCCCGGGAAAGGTTGTCGGTTGACGATTTCTTCGGGAAGCCCGATCGATCTACCGACTTTTCGCACCTCATCCTTAAACAACTTTCGTAGCGGTTCGATCAGCTTAAAACACAAATCTTTAGGTAATCCGCCCACATTGTGGTGGCTTTTAATCTTAACAGCAACTCGTTCGCCGCTTTTCGGATCTACATTCGTGTCAGCCGACTCAATTACATCCGGGTAAAGAGTACCTTGAGCGAGGTAATCGAAGGGGCCGAGGCGCTTCGATTCTTCTTCAAATACACTGATAAATTCGTGGCCGATCCGCTTGCGTTTTACTTCAGGATCGGTAACGCCTTCAAGTTGAGCCAAAAAGCGATCGCGAGCTAGAACGTACTGCACCGGAATGTGGAATTCATCTTGAAACAATTTCACCAACCGTTCCGGTTCGTACTTCCGCATAAACCCTTGGTCGATAAACATACACGTAAGTTGGTCGCCGATCGCCTTGTGCAGCAAAAAAGCCAATGTTGAAGAATCAACCCCGCCAGATAGAGCCAACAAAACTCGTTGGTCTCCCACTCTGGCTCGAATTTCGCGAATAGTTTCCTCAACAAAAGTAGCTGTCGTCCAAGTCGGTTCGCACTCGCAAATATGGTAAACAAAATTGCGAATCAAAGCTTGTCCGCCGATCGAGTGAACCACTTCTGGATGAAACTGCACCCCGTATAAACTTTTCTCGTGGTGAGCAACAACAGCAGACGGAGTATTGTTCGTGTGAGCGAGAATCTCAAAACCAGTCGGCAACTCGCTACAGGAGTCTCCGTGGCTCATCCACATCGTCGCGCCTTCTTCGACATTTGTGAGCAAATCCGTCGGATCGTCAATAAATAGCGATGCCTTGCCGTATTCGGCCAACTTAGCCCGCTCAACAGTCCCGCCGAGTTGCTTTACCATCAACTGCATCCCGTAGCAGACGCCCAACACTGGTATTCCCAGATTCCAAATTTCCGGGTCGCATTGGGGAGCTCTTTCATCGTATACAGAACTCGGGCCTCCTGAAAGAATAATTCCTTTAGGATTGATAGCTTTTAACTGTTCTGCCGTAGTGCGGTAAGAAATAACTTCTGAATATACTTGAGTTTCGCGAATGCGTCGAGCAATCAGTTCGGAATATTGCGAACCGAAGTCGAGAATCACGATCATCTGGCGGTCTATTTGCCCCAGAGAAGAATTGGTGAGGTCGGATTCAGTTTCTATTTGAGTAGTCACGGTAATTGCGTAGTTGCTAATTGCTAATTGGGCTGAAAGTAGCGGAGGTATTTGTCGCCGCCTCAGTCTAATACTGATCGATGCGAGCGACCGTTAGTCGCTAGAAATAAATCTTATTTGTACTAGATTGCTCTCAGCGACGTTACTCGATTAATAGGGCTTGCGGTAAGCATAGATTCACTTCGACATTTACTCTAATTAATTGAACTCTTGCATCAGAAATTGCGTCAAGCAGCAACCTAGTATAATTAAGATCTAGGGACTGAGAATTATTACTTGTTAAATATTATCCCCGATCGCTCTTTTAAAAAGAATTCAGGGATATTCACACTACATTAACAAATTTGGGTCAGAAATGTATCCCCTATGTCACTTTTAACAATAATTTTGCGATCGCGCCCAAACATCACTGAACCCACGGGGATACGCTGGTTAGTATGAGTGAAAATGCAATCGGACGATCGCAAGTCGATTTCTCGGGCGATGTCGCCGTAAATTCGATCGACCCAATGGCTGCCAGTTGCCGCATCTAGAGCCCGCAGTTGGCCGAGAGCCTCTTCGGCTGTCGCCGCAGCAAAAATCGCAGAACACGCATCTGCGGGCATTCCAGCTTTAGCACAGAAAGCTGTCAAAATTTCCCGGCGCCCGTCAGCGAGGTGGTGGTGAGTGTGAAAAATCCCCGCCGCCAATTTCATCAATTTGCCGTGATAGCCAAACAGCAAGATCGATCGCACGCCCTGACATCCAGCCTCTGCCAGGAGCGGGCCCAGCCAGTTAGCCGTTTTCACCAGCCGCTGCGGATCGATGCCCAGTTGTCGCGCCAAATTGGAGCCATTTTCGCCGATGCAGAAGACTAAAGTGTCAAACAGTTCGGCTTTTTGTTGCAGTTGTTCGCGGTAAATTTCCAACTGTCCGGGGGCGCTCAGGGGTTGAGAAATCCCAGTTGTACCCAGCAGCGAAAGTCCTTCGACGACGCCGAAAGCTTCGTTAGAAGTGCGGGTGGCGAGTTGGCGCCCTGACGGCAGAATCAGCGTGACAGTAATTCTTTCTCCCGGTGCGAGTTCTCGGCTCAGATTCGATCGCAGCAGTCGCATCGCGTAATCATAGATTGCCGCTCCACCACCTACTTTGTGATGTCCAATTCCCTCGCCCCCGACAATCACAATCTGCTCCCCCTCTCCCTCCGCCTCTGGGAGCAATTCCACCATTGCCCAAACGGGTGTATTGCGAGTCAGATCGAGGTTGTCTCCCGGATCGGAGCGAGTCACGCCTAAAGCTGTACCAGTTTTGAGTACAGATGCTTGTTCGATCGCAATTTCTGCCGTAATTGGCGGTTCCAGTAAATCTACTGATACGCTACCTACAGACTGAGTACCTACGCGCAAGCACCGCAAAGCTGCAAGTGCGGCCGCACAGGCAAATACTGGCAGTGTATACCCGGATAAAGGTTGAGTTTTTGTCACAAAATGCAGAAATCCTTAAATTAGTCGGCGATCGACATCACAGTGTGGTAGTGATACCCCTCAAGCACTTAAGCTTCATTCTAGGGTTTGATATTATCAGCAGTTAGCCTCATTTTTGTCAAGCAAGAATTTTGTCCTGCCTGTTGTCTTGAAGCAAGCAACATTTTTTTTCAGGTGCGATCGTCAACAACCCACACCGAAGCCTTACGCGCACGTGGCGGTATCTTCAAAAAACCCGGAATCTCGTGAACCAAAGCTATCGGGAGCATCAATCGCGAGTGCGCTTAGACTGAGACACCGCTTCCCGGAATCAAGTACAAATATTGTAAACAGGTTCAAAAAACAAGATGGTTATGGCTATCTTCGACATACCTTGCACCCTTTTTCCTCGCATCAACCGCTCGTAAAAACCTGGACAAAGCTACCCAAAAGTAGTCAATGTTAGACATCTACGTTAGTAATTTTAGTCCACAGTCCTAAAACTACAGGAATA
>NZ_JAEQCT010000122.1:0-27780 GCF_020738205.1 Microcoleus sp. PH2017_24_DOB_U_A | reverse complement strand
TGGTTTCACGTACTTTGCCATATTAGTATTATGGATCGCCATGTACGCATTGTCCAGTCTTGTCCAATAAATTAATGATTAGAGGCATACCGATCGCCCGCCCGATCGGCTATTGTGACTTGCCAGTTATCCAATCAATTTTACCACTAACTTAGGTGTTTTCAACAACCGTTAGGAGTATATGCGATATCTTCTCGCTATACTTTCCGGCTTAGTCTTCCTGGTTTTCTTGATTTTTAAAAGCGGGTGACGCGATTCGAACGCGCGACATTCACCTTGGCAAGGTGACGCTCTACCACTGAGCTACACCCGCATTTGCTGCGGTATTAATAATATTGCCTCACTGCTCGGAATTTGTCAAGTGTTTTTTGTAAGTTTTTTTCATAAACTCGCTGGGGCGCACCCGAATGCCTCACCCCGCCTGAAATTGCAGCAAGCAGATTGTTAAAAAAATCAGTAATTGCAGTGCTTTTGACCGCGATCCGCCGAGGGCAAAGCTACAATCAAGCTGCAATTGTGGGAGAACACTGCTCATGTCAGACTTAAATCGCGGAATCATGAAGTTCAAGGGAGCTGACAGCCCGATCGCGATCGCCATTTCAGCGATCGTCATTGCTGGAGGCATCGCCGTCTTAATCTGGTGGGCGCTGCAATCAGCCTACGCCTTCAGCTAACAGACTGCTCAAACCTAAAAATTAGAAAGCTTTTGTCAGAAGACAGAATTTAAGCAAATTCTGTCTTCTGTATTTTTTTGCCCTCAGATAGCACTTGCCAAACAGTTGTACGGTGCTTATCCTGGTCTTGATAACGGTTTCAAACTCGTAACTTAGTTAATATGCGATCGACTGTCTTAACCGTAGCTCTTCTGTGTTTAGCCACCCCTGCTTTTGCTACCACCTGCGAGGAAAGCTTCCAAAAAAAGGGAGACTTTTTCAATGGCGCTGCATTTTCTGCGCGCGTTCAGGTTGAAGGGTTAACGGTAGAAAAAGCATTTTCCCAATTGCGACCCATTTTAGCTCGCGAGGGCATCAAGACTGTTAGCACTGATGTAAGTATGGGTACCATGAAAGCGGAAAATCCCGCAACCGCATTTCAGCGTGCTTTGCCGATCGATGTATTTGCCTCACAGGATGGCAACCTGTTAAATGTAGAGATGATCTTTACCATTCCGAGTGGGGTGGGTGCAAGCAGGGATACCGTGAAAAAATACTTGTGTGGCGCCCTCAATCAATTACTGCCCAAAAGTACCAGTACAAGGACTTCTGCGACACTCCAACTAAGTTCAGCATTGGATTAATTCGATCGCTCTTCTTGAAACTATCTGCGTTAATCTGCGTTAGTCCGTGGTTTTCTGTTCCTGCATCAACGCTTAAAATATCATCGCGGGCGATCGATCTGCTTCATTCGATCGCCCCTTCCCCATAATATTTATCCCAAATCTGCGATCGCACTCCTAAACGAGCTGAGCTGCTTCAGATTTTCCCGATCGATTTCCCCGAATAATTACTTTTGTAGTATACTTGTAATTCAAGCGCCATCGCGCGCAGTTATCAGACTCAAGTGTTTGCAAGGGTTGTATCGCAACAGAAATTTATGGCAAGTTTTCGGGACATCCTTAAATACTACACCCGCTACAGTCAAATCTCAGTTCTCAGCATCGGTGCATCCAGCCTGTTTGCGATCGCGGATTTAGCTGTGCCCTACGCGATTGGGCAACTCTTAAATGTATTGTCCGATCGACCTCCAGATACAGTAACGCAAAAATCGATCGCAGCGATCGCCTCACTTACCCAGCAGTCACCCAGCAAGATATTATCGCTATCCGTCTTGCTGGGCTTGATTTTTGTGGTAACAGTCGTCAAAGCACCCATAGAACTTTGGATGGGAAATTGGTTCCATTGGGTAGTACCCTTGAGAGCAAGGCGGGATTGGATGAAAGGAGCGATCGGCAAAATGCTCACCTTACCCTTAGAATTCTACGACGAAAACAACGCCGGTCGGATTTCCAGTCGCATCGCCAAAGGCATCGCCAACCATACTTGGACATACCCAGAAATTGCCGCTGAATTCATCCCAGAAGTCGTCCGCTTAATCGGCATCTTTGCAGTTATTTGGTTAATTGAATGGCGCATCGGCTTATTAATTTCAATTTCCTTCGTATTTATCCTCAGTTTCACCCTCAAAGGCCTCCAAGGGCTGACTCGGCGCGAAGAAATTCTGGATGAATACATCGAAGATACCGAAAGTCGCAACTCAGAAATTATTACAAACATCAAAACAGTCAAAGCTTTTGCCACTGAAACAAACGAACTAAAAAAGCAAACAACCAGACTCGATCGCGAGTTGAAAGTTGTAATTCAACGCATTCACAAAGGATACGTCATCCTGGGGACATACCGACAAGCAATCGTCCAGCTTTGCCTGTTTTCAGTTCTCGGTTTTAGTCTAGCAGCAACAGTCGCAGGTAAAATATCTCTGGGATATTTTGTTACGGTTTACACCTTGGCAAGTATGGCCTATTCGCAACTGCGCCCGATTAGTATTATCGCCGAATTATTTGCCCGCCGCTATTCTTCAATGATCCGCTTCCATGAGTTTATGCAGTTACCAGACGGTATTGATGCGGTGAATTTAGCAACTGAAAATGCTGTATCTGCTTCGTCTTATAGATTTAGCGGGAAAATTGAGTTTTGCGGGCTGACATTCGGGTACGATCGCGAAAAGCCAGTTTTGCAGGATATCAATTTATTGATTCATCCCCGTCAAACCATAGCATTAGTCGGGCGATCGGGTTCCGGGAAATCAACATTAGTGAAACTGCTGTTTCGATATTTTGAGCCTAACTCCGGCCGCATTCTGATCGACGGCGAGGATATTTCCAGTTTAAATGTCACTGGCTACCGCAAGCGTTTAGCCATTGTCCACCAAGAAGTAGACGTGTTTAACGGTAGTTTGCTGGATAATTTGACATACGGCAACCCGAAAGCAACTTTCGCCCAGGTTGAAGAAGCTTGTCGCATCGCCAGAGTTGATGAGTTTGTGAACTTGTTGCCCCAAGGTTACTATACCGTTGTCGGGGAACGGGGAATGCGGTTATCTGGCGGTCAGCGACAGCGGTTAGGCATTGCTAGGGCGCTGTTAGTGGATCCGGACGTGTTAATCTTTGACGAAGCTACTTCTAGTTTGGATTATGAGTCAGAGCGATCGATCCAGCTAGCCATGCAGAACATCTTGGGTACGCGCACCACCATAATTATCGCCCACCGCCTGAGTACAATTCGCGAAGCCGATGCGATCGTCGTACTCGACGGCGGTAAAATCGTCGAAGTTGGCAGCCACGACGAACTCTTGAACCAAAAAGGCATTTACCGCCGCCTGCACTCCCTGCAAGAAACTGGCGAATTAGTAAATTAGGAATTCCCACTGAACCCAGACTTCCGGTGCTATAAGAATCCTAGACACACAGGTGGCCAGAAACCTGTTTTTTAGCAAAATATTCCTTGTAACCTGTTTCTTGTAAGGTTCGTAGTGCGGACTTCAGTCAGCTTTCCGTTCGTAGTGCGGACTTCAGTCCGCTTTCCGTTCGTAGTGCGGACTTCAGTCCGCTTTCCGGCGGAGGACTTACAGGCGCGAACTGTTTTTGTTATGGTAATCGATCGGACGCGACATGACTTATGTGTTCAGTCTTGAATGATTAGAGTTTTAAATGTCATGTTGCAAAAAAAGAAGAATCTGCTAGGATGTTTAACTGTGGGTACAAATGGGTCGGTGCCCGAGCGGTTAATGGGGGCGGACTGTAAATCCGCTGGCTACGCCTACGCTGGTTCAAATCCAGCCCGGCCCACCACAATTCACATAAAAGTTAAAAATCAACAATTAAATTTTTTAATGGGAAGTTTTTAATTTTTTACGCCCGTATAACTCAGTGGTAGAGTACCTCCTTGGTAAGGAGGAAGTCATGAGTTCAAATCTCATTACGGGCTTGGCTTTCTAAGACTTATGCCTTGACATTTTTAGAATATCAGCTAATCCCGATTAACGTTTTTCGATAATTTTGTTTATCAGTTTAACAAAAAAAAGCATAACTGCCCCTAATGTTAAGATTTATCAGAAAACTGGGTTGAAAACCCCGTCCTTTTAGGACAGCTTTAATTTCTAGGATCTATTCCTAAAAAATTGCGTAAACTAGAAAGAAGTATAGTATACTATAATAGTCAAGGTTAAACTCCTTTACCATCGTGAAACAGTTAAGACACACTTTTAGGTATAAACCGGGGGACGCAGAGCAGCGAAAACTCTTAAAACAGCTAAAGGGTCAACGCATCCTTTTTACCAGTAAAAACAAAGAACTTTCTTGATTTGTTAAGTAGGGTAGGGCATACCCAAACTCTAGGCTTGTATCCTAGTACGCTTTTGGAGATAGACCCTCTGGGGTTGCTGTGAGTTAGGCTCGTCAATTTGTACTATTGTACGGTTGAAAGGTTTAAGAACTGCCGCAAGGACATGGCGCTTAAAGGTCAGTCGATGAATTAAGAATCCCCACACCTTTAGGTTGGGGAGTGTCAAATCCCGTCTTCGTAGGTTGCCCCTAGGGTTTTTTATTTCATAGCGCCCAATAGCCGATGTAGAGGTTAGATGTCGGTTAACAGTTCGGTGATTTTGTCAGGGCTGACGCTGTAGATGCTAGCCGTATAAGCAATCATTTTAGCGTCAGCCCCTAGTTGTTTAAGCACCTTGATAGCAGAGTTTAGTGGAATAGCTTGGTTGTCTGACTTGGTTAGTAAGTCAATAGTGGTCTGGGTAGTCTGTCGTCTTTTATAAACTGTGTCATTCATTGTTGGGCTATGACCTAAGCTCATAGCGCGAGTTTCAAGACTTATCCCGCTCATCATTCCATTAAGATTACTCAGGTGTCGTAATGCGTGAGTCTGGGTAAACTTGCTCCAACTTTCTAAGCGGTCACGAGCCGATTTGTTGTATTTTCCGACTATTGTATTAGGGTTAGTTGAAACCAGGTTGAGTTCCGGCAGTTTGGCTGACTTGATTTCTAGTTGCTCTATCAAGTTAGCGTGAGTAGGGGGTAACAACGGAATAGTCAAGCGGTAGCCTGTTTTGGTTGTGGTATTCAGTGCAGTTTTATCCCCTACTACGGCAATCATTTTTGTGTTTATAGGGTCACTCAATGCGGGGATAGTAGCACCATCTTTGGTTTTAAACGGTTGGTTTACGTTCTGAATGGCAAACACTTCATGCACTCGCAGACCGTACACTATCTGCATTGAGAACACCCATAACCAAGCTTTTCGAGATTCTAAATGGTATCGCTTGTCATTGGCGGGAATATTTAGTACGTCGTTGCGTAGTTGCAAGAAATCCTCAATTGATACAGCTTGCAAGTCATCACGATAAATGGTTTGCTTGCCGTCAATATTGCTTAACTCCTCACGCAGTCGAGAGTCGCCAATAGTTTCGGCAAGTTTTTTCATCACGGACAAACAGGTCTGACGAGTTTTACTACCTGTTTTCTTGCTGTTAATAACTGACATTACGTCGGTGAGGTTTACTATTGTATCTTGCGGTAGCAGCTTGTAATATTGCCCGTATGCGTCATACCAGATAGATAGATGCGAAGCATTTTCTTTGTCTCGCTTCTGACGCTTTTTAGTGTATCCGTCCCAGTATCCGGCTTCTACTTTTGCGATCGCCTCACCAAACGTTATTAGGTCATTCCTGACGACGTTCTTTCCTAAGATTACATCGTCGTACCAACTCCAGAACTCTGTCTCGCTAGAAAGTGATTCTAGCGCGGTAGCGACTAGATGCGCTTTCTTCAGAGCGTCGGAGACACCCTGCATCGTCAGATTGCACCCACAGGACTTGTTGAATGGTTTGTCACCCAGTTTGAATTGGAGGGTGATGTAAGACCCCTTAGCTTTGCTATCTTTCTTCAACGCTACCACTTTGGGGCTTTCTTTTTGTGCCTCCTTCAGATAATCCAGAACCCGCTCATAGCCAATTAGGTAGTCTCCCCAGGTGCTAACGGTGACTGATTTAGATTTTTCGCTCATTTTTCGCTCATTTTTCGCTCGTTGAGTCTGCTTGTTGTCTACAGCTTACAGCGAAGAACTCGTTTTTCAATCAGATGCGGAAACAAGTCTTCTGAGATGAGCGATATATGGGCTGGAATGTCGTAAACTCATTAATTAAGTGAGGGGGTGCAATTCAAATCTCGCCAAGGGCTGGGAGTAAATTATCTCATAAAAAAAATATATGTGGTTGAATTGCGTGTTCAACCACCAATTCTATTTTTTAAGAGTAGCTTGCAAATAAACCAACGGATCTTCAGCTACCCAACCCGAACCCGAATTGTACCGAACTTCAAAATGCAAGTGAGATTGCGGAATATCCCGTTTTCCCGTCATCCCCACACTTCCCAAAACTTCTCCAAACTGAACTTTTTGACCGACTTTCACCGCAATATCTCTTACATGAGCGTAGCGCGTTTGCTTCCCCGCTTGATGGTTCACGACAACTAAATTCCCGTAATCTCCCTGCGGCCCGGCAAAGGCGACAGTCCCTCCGCCCGCCGCCAAAACCTGCGTACCCTCCGCCGCCAAAAAATCTACGCCGCTGTGGAAAAAAAACTCACGACGTACCGGATGCCACTGCCGCCCGAAACGCAAACCTTCCACCGCTGGGGCGGGGAGCGGGAAGCCTTGCACCAACGATGTTGCATCGGGATTTACCGAAGGTGCGATCGACCTATTCACCTTTGGCACAAACACCGTTTGTCCCAAAGACCTGCACCCATTCGCCTCAAATAGCAAATCTGCGGGGACTTGATAAACTTGGGCCAATTTTTGCCAATTCCAGCCCGCAGGCACTTCTACGAGCCTGCCATCGTAGGGAGGAATGACGATCGCACTTCCGGCACTAACTCGACCTCCCCGCAACATCGGATTTATCCCAATCAGCGCCGCTGTTGGCACATTGTACTGTCGCGCTATACTTTCTACCGTTTCGCCCTGGAGAGCGATGTGGCGGCGCGATCGAGCCAAAGCCGCCCCCAGGCAATCGCGGGCGGGGTTGGGGGTTTCTAAAGGTGCGCCGGGAGGAAGATTTGCCGCCGTTTTTTCAACAGGGGCGATCGAGCAAATCAGTGCAGAAATGACCCAAAATAGGCGTTTAGAACTCATTGCGTACAGAAAAAAGTATTCATTTCGGACAATTGACAATTTTTTAGCCGAGTGAAAAGGCTTATTTGAAAACTCCAGCCGTACCCCAGACTGTAAATCCCAGGCTAAGCCAAGTTACGATGAGAAGAATTATTAGTTTTTGTCGTTTTTGGCAAATCAGGCAATTTTTGCCCGTGATGCCCCTGTTGTGCCTGCTTGCTAACAGCTATGTTCTTGAGGAAGTGGTACGCCCCGCCCCGCTTCCTTCCCGTCGCCAAGACAAAAATGCTTAATGCCGAACGTGTCTGCGGGGATGAGGTATTCAGCGGGAGTTGTTAAATATGAGTTTATCTTTTAAGCAGTTGACCCTTTATGTCACTTTGCTGTCTGTTGGGGGAGGCATCGGATGGTTGGGGAATCGCTATCTACAAGGCTCAAACAATCCAGAAACCGGATCAGTTTTGCCCGTGGTGCGCCAGCAAATCCCCTCCTATGTGTCTCCTCCTGTTCAGGAAAATCGCCCAGTCGATCGCAGCAATCCCAATTTTATTGCTGAAGCAGCCGAAAAAATCGGCCCTGCTGTAGTGCGGATTGACGCATCGACTAAGGTGACAAATCAAGTCCCCGAAGCTTTCAACAATCCTTTATTTCGCCGATTTTTTGGGGACAATTTGCCCAAGCCGGAAGAACGAACCAAGCGGGGTACCGGTTCGGGGTTTATTCTCACTGCTGACGGCCGCATTGTGACTAATGCTCACGTTGTCTCCGGGACGGATACTGTGAAGGTGACGCTCAAAGACGGCCGCGAGTTTGAGGGTAAAGTGCAGGGCGTCGATCCGCTGACGGATGTTGCTGTTGTGAAAATTAATGCCAAGGAACTCCCGCAGGTGACTTTGGGTCGATCGGACAATATTGTACCCGGACAGTGGGCGATCGCGATCGGCAATCCTTTAGGTCTCGACAATACCGTGACTGTGGGCATTATTAGCGCCACGGGTAGAACCAGTTCCCAAGTCGGCATCCCCGACAAACGAGTCCGGTTCATCCAAACCGACGCCGCCATCAACCCCGGTAATTCAGGCGGCCCGCTACTGAATGACCAAGGCGAAGTAATTGGCATCAATACCGCCATTCGCGCCGACGCTCAAGGCTTGGGATTTGCAATTCCGATCGAAACCGCCAAACGAGTGTCAGATCAGTTATTCGCCAAAGGTAAAGCAGAACATCCCTATCTCGGCATTCAAATGCTCAGCTTGACTCCCGCCACCAAGGCAGAAGTCAACAAACAACTCGATAATAAAATTACGATCGATCGAGGCGTAGCCGTGACGAGAGTCGTGGAAAATTCCCCTGCCAAACAAGCCGACTTGCGCGCTGGAGATGTCATCCAAAAAATTGACGGAATTGCCGTCAACACTCCCGGGGACGTACAAGAACGGGTGGAAAACACTGCTGTGGGCAAAGAACTCGAAGTGGAAATTAACCGTTTCGGTCAAGTTCAGAAAATTAAAGTACGTCCGGGTGCTTTTCCCATATCGGGGAGTCCCACCGGTGGTTAAGGATCGCGAATTTAATAATTTACACATATTTGTGGGATGGGCGTCCCGCCCGTCCAGAAAGGACGGGCGGGACGCCCATCCCACAAGAACCATAAAAATTGTAAGTTATTTAATTCTCATTCCTAAGTTCAAGCGGTGGAGTTGAAAAATAAATCTGATGCTGGATAGTCCTAGACGCAGAAACCGGGTTTTGCCACCAAAATCCTCCGTGTATCGCGAGGAATATAGGATTAAAAACCCGGCTTCTTAATTCGCTGTCCGTCCAGGAATGTTTATTTTCTCAACAAGTTTCATCTTTCTGGCTTCCCCAAGCCGCCGCTCTTTGTTACTTTTCTTTGGTAGGGTTTGGTTGAATCGAACTCGTGCTTGCTAAATTTTCTTCTAGGTACATCCTCTGCTCCATTTGTCTCAGAAAATAGCCTGTCATCATCGCTGAAGCTAGCAAACCTGCTAAGTTTTCGCGGTCTGTGGTAATTTCGACGTTAAAATTCTCTGAAGGCAGGACGCCGACAAGTCCTTGAACGTTATGAGAGATAATTTCTCTGATTTCTGGGCTGGCGGACTTGGCGATGCGGGCTAGAACCTCCGGGGATTGGTGCTGGAGGTACTTCAGAAGTGGATTGACTGCGGTTTGTTGGGCATTGTTTTGGTCAAAGTCAGGGTGAAAAACCATTTGGCGATTCTTAATTTCTGGCTTGCTACATTCTACTTCAAACTACTCCTCATTGCTTGGGTACAAATTTGCCTGAAAGTCAAGTTGTAATTGTTTGGGCAATTGGTCTACTTGAAAATACCGGTGAAATTTTTCGGTAACTTGTAGCCAGTACGATCGCCCATCCGTTGGCTTTCGTTTCCGCACAAAACCCATTTCTACCAGTTCCTGCACTTGTTGGTAAGCCCCCGAACCCCGCAAATTAACTAAATCTGGCTGCGTGATGCCACCTTTGAGGGCGATCGCCGCCAGCGTCCGCAAAGCCCCAACACCTAATTCTGGGGGTATTAAAGTTTGCATTAAACTCGCAAACTCGTCTCTGAGTTGCAGGCTGTATCCTGTCGGAGTTTCGACGACTTCTAGGGCACTGTCGCGGTGGGAAGAGTCAGACATGAGCTCGATAATCGCATCTTCGGCTTCGGATCGATCGCACTTAGCAATCTCGGCAATCTCTACCAGCGACACCGGCTGACCTTTTAAATAAAGTATGGCTTCTATTGTTGTGGCTAAACGAGTCATTGGGGAATTTGTAATTAGAAATAGAGACGTTGAATTCAGAAGGATCGAGTTATCTAGGAAAACCGGAAAAAAGCAATTAGACATTAATCAATCTAACTGTCTGCCAGTCAGTTCTACAAAAATATCCTCTAAATTAGAAGGACGAACCATCATACCAGTCTTATCCTCTTTCGCATCCAGATAAAAATTCGCTTCTTCCAAAGTCGGGAAAAACTTGTAGTCCCAGCGATCGCCTATTTGCTTCATCACCAACCCTTGACCGTGTTCTTGCCGCAGTTGCGCTAGCGTTCCCAATTGAATCAACTTACCGCCGTCCATAATCCCGATGCGATCGCACAAATACTCTACCTCATCCATATAATGCGTCGTCAACAGCATAGTCATCCCCTGCTTGTTCAAATCTAGAATAATTTCCCACAACCTGCGCCGCGTTTGCGGGTCTAACCCTACAGTCGGTTCGTCCAAAAATAAGATTTCCGGTTCATGCAAAAGCGATCGGGCAATTTGCAACCTCCGCTTCATTCCACCCGACAAAGTTTTGACTAAATCATCCCGTCTTTCTGCTAATTCTACATATCCCAACCACTGTTTAATCAACTGTTGCCGTTTCGGGTTGGGGATGTGGTGCATCCGCCCGTGAAACTCCATATTTTCCCATACAGAAAGCTCATTATCAACGCTAGTTTGTTGTAGCACAACGCCGATGGACTGTTTAACTTGCAAGCTTTGACGCATCACGTCATATCCAGCTACCTGAATTTGACCGCTGCTGGGTTTAGTCAGCGTAGTCAGCATCCGAATTGTCGTCGATTTTCCGGCACCGTTGGGGCCCAGGAGACCGAACATTTCTCCGGCTTCAATCGTGAACGAAAGGTCATTGACAACAGGAATTTTGTTGTAGATTTTGCAGGCATTTTGCAGGGAAACAGCGGCAGTCATAGGTATTTTTGTATCAATTATTGCGATCGATCTCTTGTTTCTGGGCCAGAGTTTGCCTGGTCAATCAACCATAATACTTGTGGCGGGTTTACTAACAATCTCAGATTCACATCCACAATAATATCTATCAACCTGCCCCAACCAAACGACAAAATTTGATGGCGGGCAATTCAACAGACATGATATCATCTCTGGATGCAGCAACAAGTGCGATCGACTAAATTTTCTGGTAACACTCATCGTTAAAAATAGCATAAAAATTAGGTTTTTATGCTATTTTTAACGAAGAATCTTGTTAGGGCAACCAATCTGAGTCTCACCCTCAGGTATCAGGCTGATTTTTTTTATCAGAAAGAATTGGTTGAAAGCCTCTCCCCGATAAATTAAAATCAGACTATTCATTACTCCAATCCTCGGACTTCTAGGTAGAGGTCGCTCTCAAACTGTCAACTGTCAACTGTCAACTGTCAACTGTTGAACGCTGGCATTACCCGCTTATTGCGGTTGAGTTAAGTCAGGGGTCAGTTCCACGATCCGCTTGTCAAGTTGGCGCGCGACTGAACTCATTGTTATAGCGGGTTTCTTGCCATCAACATACAGAATCATCAGATAACTTCCTATTTTTCCCCGTCGAAATACCGCGATTTCGAGATTCATCGTCACACCTTGTATTTTTCCTTGATTTGTCCACCCACGCGATACCTCCCCAATCTTTTCTTCTAAAGTTAAATTAGTAAGATTAGTAAATTGATATTCATTCTTACCACTACTGTTTAAACCTTTGGAGAACTCTTTAGCAAAAACATCTTCACGCATATCTGCGTCAAATTTAGCTCGCTCGATCTGGTTGGTCAGTTTTTGTGTAAATCCTAGGATTATTTGAAAATGCTGATCGTCGTTTTTGTTATAACCAAACACACTTGCTGGTTTCAATATCTGGAGACCGCTGACCAGTTTTTGCATGGTCGCAGGTGGCATCTCTACAAAACCTGCGGGTAAGTCTTGTAAGGTCAGGAATAGGTTGGACAATTCCGGTGCGGGAGTTGGAATATCCGCAGATAGAGTATTGGGAAGAGAGCGAATTGGAATTGCGATCGACTCTTTGCCAAGCGCACTGGCCAATCCAGCACTAATGAGCAAACATACCAAGAACACAAGTTTTTTTTTCATTCTTATTGCGGTTGAGTTAAGTCAGGTTTCAGTTCCATGATGCGCTTGTCTAGTTGCCGCGCGGTCGAGCTACTTGTCATAGTGGGTTGTTTGCCGTCGAGATAGATAATTGCGACAAAACTTCCTATTTTTCCCCGCCGAAACAGCACGAGTTCGACATTGATGAGTAAACCTCGTATTTTTCCTTGACTTCTCCATCCACTCGATACATCGCCAATCTTATCTTCTAAACTTAAAGGCGTAGCATTAGCAAAATTAAATTCCTTGTTGCTACTGTTTAAACCTTTAGAGAACTCTTGTGCAACTTTCTCTTCACGGACTCCTGCATCAAATTGAGATCGATCGATTGCGTTGGGCAGTTGTGTTGTAAATCCCATGACTATTTGAAACTGCTGGTCATCACTCTTTTGATAGCCAAACACGCTTGCTGGTTTAAAGTCAGGCGTACCAGTGCCCATTCTTTTGAGACTCGCAGGTGGCATTTCTGTAAAACCTGCGGGCAAGTCTTGTAAAGTCAGGACTAAGCCGGACAAGTCTGCTGCGGGAGTTGGAATATCGGCAGACAGAGTATTGGGAAGAGAGCGAATTGGAATTGCGATCGACTTTCCGACAACTGCACCGCCCAATCCAGCACTAATTAGCAAACACACCAAGAACACAACTTTTTTTTTCATTACTTCACCCTCTTGCGATTACCATGACCAATCTCTAACTCACTCTACCCCCAAAACGCTATCTTTTACTCTACCGCTTCTAATTCCTCTAATTCTTGTGTAGACTGCCATCCAGCTTGCCAGAGCGATCGATCTTTGAGCTGTTTGGCGTTCAGCCAGAAACGGACATTTGGATCGCAAGCCGCCACCATTTCCGCAAAAACCCATTGACCTTCGTTTTTTCTGTTGACTACTTGAAAGTGCCGCCACCCCCAAGTTTTTTGGTGAGAAGTCCATCGGGAACCAACTAAATAAGGAAATTTTTGTTTTTTCGGCACAGTGTTTTTGTTGACAAATATATGAGAAAGCAAGTTAATTGCATTGACACTCCCCGCCCTATAAGTGCGGGGATTCTAGGTTCACAGTCGCAACTTGCTCAACCAGGGTTGCCCCAAGTAGAGTAGAGGTTACAACTCCCCCAGCGTTACTTTGGGGATGTCCTCCCCTAGATTTTGCTTTAAGCAAAATGTTGATAGCCGCGTTTGTATCTCTGTGCAGGTTACAGCCGCAAACACAAACATGAGTTCTAGCACTCAGAGACTTTCTGACAACTCGTTTGCATTGGCTGCACTCAGCACTCGTGTAGTGAGGGGGAATAGCAACAGCTAGTTTTCCAAACTTGGTAGCAAAATAGTGAATCCACATTCTGAATAGATACCAGCTAGCGTCTGCAATAGATTTAGCTAAGCAGTGGTTTTTGAGCATATTGCTAATTTTTAAGTCTTCGTAGGCTACTAAATCGTTAGATTTGCATACGTTACGCGCCAATCTCTTAGCGTGTTCATTCCGTTGCCTACTTACCCTTAAATGTTTCTTGGAATATCTAGCCCTTGCTTGACGGCGGTTGTTCGATCCTTTCTGTTTTTTATAAATGCGACGTTGAGCGTGCTTGATGTCAGGTTCAGATTTTCTCAAGAATTTAGGATTGGGTTCGTGATATCCGTTGGAATCTGTGTAGAAAGATTCCAAACCAACATCTAAACCGATCTCTTTCCCTGAAAGAGGCTGAATATCTCGACACTCAACATCGACGCAAAACTGACAGTAATAGCCGTCGGCACGGCGCACCAATCTCACTCGTTTAATAGCTACTACTGGATAAGTATGGATGTCCCATTTACCCAGCAACTTTAGCTCTCCGATACCCTTCTTGTCGGTAAAGGTGATACGCCGTTTGGTTGGAATTAGCGACCATCCACTTGTCTTGTACTCAACCGAGCGATTGGATCGCTGAAATTTTGGGTAGCCCTTTTTACCCGGTTTTTTCTTTTTACAGTTGTCGTAAAATCGAGATATAGACAGCCATCCCCGCTCGGCAGCAGCTTGTACTGCCATCGCATTAAGCTCTTTAACAAAGGCGAATTCTTGGCGCAGTTTTGTAGAATACTTGTTCAAAGCAAATCGATCTATCTTGTCTTCCCTTGATGCGTCCATCCAGTAACGAATTGATTTGTTGCGGATGAATTGCACCGTCTGAATCGCTTCGTCGATCGCTCGATATTGAGATGGTTTTGCTTTGACTTTGTATTCAAGGACTAGCATTGATTCTCCCGCGATTTTACGCTTATTCTAGTATACTACAAGCAGAAAAAACTTCCCGTAAAATATCAAAGCCGTCCTATAAGGACGGGATTTGAAACCCAATTTTCTGATAACTTTTTCTGTGGGATGATATTAATATCATAAATAAAAATTGTTCCTTAGTTCAAGTCATTCACCGGATATCCTCCCTCAGAAAGTTCCACATCTCCAACCGTTACCGTCCAGCCCGACTCCCACGCCTAACCCGGACAAAAATTTCAGATTGTTGCCGGCCCTTCTACAAATGCTGTACCGCGTGAAATTCATACCTGCGACAGTTGCTCAGTATTTAATAGAGGAGAACTCCCAACTCTTTACTCTGTCTGCAAGTAGATGGGTTTATTGTAACTTGCAGGAGTTTCGTCGCGGGACTCAAAAATAAAGGCAGTCTCGCGACTGCCCGTGTAATTAGTTATACCTATTCGATAGGGTTGATTTTTCAGCCGATCGACAAATAGCAAATTTATCCAGCACGAACTCAATCTTGAATCTCAAATCTAAAAGCAAATAACCCAGGTTTTAGTTGTGGACAATAACCCCGTTCTGCGAAACTTACTCAAATCTACTTTTAGAGCAGGTTTGACGCTCACTTCCTGTGTCTGCCAAAGCGGTGGGCCGCTTCCGATCCGCAGGCATTTTTCGGGTTCAACTCTCCCTACAAACATTTTTTCAATCCGAATTGTGTCTCATTGACCCTGTAGGGTTCAACAAAAAAGCACTTTTAGACAAGATTGACTAATTAATGTGATTCTGTCGCTGCCCCTTAATTACTTCCGTGTGAAGGCTTGTGGCCCGATAAATCTAGAGGAAGTTGGGGCAGCCGGAGTCGCACTGCATTTGTTTGCAGCCAGAGAGTGATGGCGTGCTTCCGCTGTGGAGTCACGTACTCTCCGGGTCTGATCACGCCAGCACAGACGCCGATGTTTTTAATAAGGGTTTCTCGCTCCGATGAACTTGCACCCTGTAGCAACCTGACTTGGGCTTTGATAAAATCCACGTTCATAGCAGAAAGTAAAAGTAACTAAAGAACTCAGTTAAATAGCGATGCTTTGGTTCCAATTGTAACTCTAAAACCACTTGGTACGAATCCAATTGATTCAAGATCCCCGGGATGGGGATCGGGGCCTCTAGAGCTAGCCAACTTTATTTACTTTATCTGTTTTTGCTAGCAAAAGTGTCACCATGCTAGCAGTTTTGACAGAATTTTCCATAGTTAAGAACTGTTACAAATTTACCTAGCTTCCTACAATAATGCAGAGTTTAGTGCTAACGCTACTCTCTGGGACTCAAAAAATTCACCACAGTCTCCCGATCCTTGCCTTCTTACGTTTTAGCCTCCCCCATAGGGAAGGGATCGATCGCCAAAAATTCCTCTTACATCGCCCCTCTTAACACCCAGACACTACCACCTCACCCTATTGATTTAGATCCCCGCATATGCCTTGCTGTGGACTATAACTTTAGGCATACGTATTGTTACGGGGGCTACCATAAGCGAGCAAGTGTTAATTCTTGTTTATAGATGATATATTTTTTGGCTATTCTTCCAAAGCCATGATTTGTGTTAATTAAGGCAGCTTTATGATGTCCGCACCAACTAAGACTCGGAACTTCTGAGTCGATACATTTTGCTCTCTGTGGCGATGAATTTGTTTTCTAAATTCATTGGGGACGATCGCACACCGACGACAATTGCGAGTTGCGGCTAATTTTGTATAATTTATAACAGAGTGATTAATTCTAATAATTTAAAAACAGCACAATTTTCAATTTTTTCCCATCCGTCACTCGCTCCTAACAGCCAAAAAGATGGGTCAAACAAATCAATACGGCAATACCCACACCCTCAATCTTTAAAATCCCGATTTCACCTTCGCATTTGGTAGTCAATAGCAGTTATATATGGCGGAATTTGCTAGTTCCTAAACTTAAGAGTAAGTATCGAATTACAGCAAAACAGAAGCAATTAATGCCAAAATAAAAAAATAATTTTAGATTTAAGCTGACTTATTGAGGATTTTGGCATCAATCATTTTTTCATAAAACCATCGTTACAGCCATCATTGCGGTAAAAACAAACCTGGCTTTTGAGTCTGGAGAGGCTGGTCTATGGAGGTTTTGGAAATATTGGACGTACACGATAAATATTGATTAACACGCATCTACAATATGTTTTAGTTTCGCAAAAGGCATCGACCTGATAGCATATAAAATCCCCTCTCGCTGGCTCTGCGAAGGGGAAATAGTCCATGATATTATTGTTTAATACGCTCGATGTGTCGTTATCTTCTTGCACTATCAAGAGGTATGGATTGCTATACCTATCTTGACCCCCTAGCTAAGATAATTTCCCGGTGGTAAACCGGAAAATCATTAACTAAATCAACCTTTTTTCTGGCGTTGCAGCTTAGTTTTCCAATTGGCGATCGCCTTTTGAGCCGGCTCATAACTCTTAGTACCCGACGGCACCAGCGAAGCAGCTTCAACTGCCTCTTTCAACTTTCCTTGAGAGGCACGCAACTGAGCAATTTTGAGAATAGCTCCGCTCCACTCTCCAATCAACTGCTGAGCTTCTTCATGCTTTGGCTGACCGGGCTGAATTTTATTCGCTTGCTGGATGCCTTTACTGTAGGAAGAGGCAGCCCCCCGCTTAATTTGACTCGCAGCCGCCGATAGCAAAGCAGCATTGACATCCTGCTCTTTGGATAGCTCCTCCCACTGAACGATCGCCTGTTTCGACTGATTGTAAACCGCTTGATTCACATCAGGCATTAATTTAGCCGCGCCGATCGCCCCGGAGAAATTGCCCCTAGCAGCCCGCCCGTTAGCAATATCCAAAATCACCAAACTCCAGCGCTCAATATCCTGCTGAGCCTGCGGGTAGAGCGGATCGCTAGGCGGAATCGTTCGAGCCTTAACCACCGCTCTATTAAAACTAGAAGCAGAACCATCCTTGAGGAAAGTTTTTGCCTCAGCCCACACCTGCTGGCTTGAGGGAGGCTGCTTGCTATCAGTCGCTGCTTGTACCGCGCGCGGTTGGTTCTGCGCCACTCCACCACCAGCAGATTTTTGAGTCCCGGGGTTTTGGGCATTCTCAGCAGGCGATCGAGAATCTCCTTCCTGCTGACCGATAAAAATCGATTTGTTCGTCAGAAAAACACCCAACAGCAGCACCAAAGCGGTAGCTCCACTCCACAAAACTAACTGCTGTAAAAATGACTTATCCGATCCCCCGTTATCCGTATCCTCGGGCTGTTGCGAGTTCGGTCGATCGCCCCCCCCACCGCTTCCTGGTCTGACAGCATTCGGCTGCGACACAGGAGTCCTCTCAACCGAGGCATCAACCGCGTTGCGAGTTGCCTCGGGCACCTCCATTTGAGCAGTAGCCACAGCCATTTGCGGGCGATCGATCCCATCAGCCATCGCAACCGTCATATTGCCGTTGCGTCCGGCCAATGCAGAAGTCGGCACCCCAGCAGCATCAGGCAAAATCACCAAATGAGCCTTTCCAGGAGGATTCACCACCATCAAAGGTTCTTGTTTGGGACGCAAATGGTGGTCGCACAGCTCCGGTAGCCGATCGCTCAAGAAACGGTCTAAACCCTTAAGCGTCATGCACTGTCCCGATCGCAGCCCCTCTAAAAGCGCCGTCGTAAAAAATCCTTGACGCAGAGCAGAAGTTTCGCGCGAAACTTGATTCGGGCGGCAAGAAAGCACCGTCGGGATTTCCAGTTCCCGGGCCAGCTCTGCCGTTTGAGTGCCGATCGTTTCCCCCGCCTTCACTGTCTGGCTGCGGTTCATATCCACCAGCACCAACACCGTTTCCGTAGGAGCATTTTTCAGAGTATTCAACAGCAACTCTACCGGAATCCCCGTACCCTGAATGTCAGCCGGATTGCCATCAACAGGCATCAAATAATCCTTACCTTCATAGCTGACACCGTAGCCGCTGAAAAAACACCAAAGTAAATCTCCGTGTTGTAAATGTTCCGCGCAGAGGCTTTCGGTCAATTTCAGAATATTTTCCCGATTCGGATACGTAGATTGACCCCACAGCGACGGCGAGCTATCCGTCATCAACAGACATCCATCCGGCGCAAAACCAGCCTCCTCAGTCAAAAAACCGTAAAGTGCCTCTGCATCCTCTTGTGCATAACTCAAAGGCTGGAGTAACTGATATTGATTGATGCCTATTGCAATACAAGCGTGATGTTTCATCCCATATGCCCTATATATATAGTGGACAGATACATTTAACCCAGTAGAGGCTGGCAATCAGCCTCTACTGTGTATGGCGCGATGTGGTAAGATGCAATCTCACGACTACGCGGAGGTATCTCTCAAAGGCTTTAACAAAATGTTAAAGGCGCCATTTATCTCACGACCAATTGCGTGACCGCATTCAGGGGCAACAAATTGTTTGTTACCTGGTAATTTTGTGTGGCTCTGTCCACACTTTCAACAGCTTTTAGATCTATATTCTTCCATTACGTCTACTACAATACATCCACGTTTAGATGCTTGATGCTTCAACGTTTGAAAGAAACGGTATGCAGCTCATGCTACCATCGCTGCTGCTGTTTTGGTAGCCAACCGACCTTCCGGTGCTTTAGCATCTCGGTAGAGCGACTTTCGCTTAGTCCGCTTACCTCGATCGTTCTTCTTTCTGTTTGTGGCTGCTGACGCCTCGGCGAACCAGGGTTGGATTCGATGGTCAAGCTTGCACAAAACGATAACACATCGCCGTTTAACGTTAAAACGACTTTCGCCTCCTTAGTCAGATAAGTAGTTGTCCGAAGGCAGAACTGAAGTATCTGATACTCCTACTATATTGCAGTCAAAAATTATACCCTCTGCCTGCATTCATAAAATGACGTTAAATTGAATACACAGGTCAGTTGATTTGTTCTATGTGAACTAATTTTCAGCAAACTACACCAAACAGGAGTAAAGCGCCAATGGTCTCTACCGCCCCAAAAGAAATATCCACCCACAGGGAATCGCTATTGAAGCAAAAGCATCCTAAAACTCACAACCATTATAGGTTTCAGGATTTTTTTGCCTTCGATCGCGAGTTTGGTACAATTAACGACTGGAATAAGTCCCGCAACATTTTTACCAGCGAAGACTTCATCATCGGTTTAGTGGAGGGACTCGAAGAAGAAGTAGGCCCGGCGTCCTCTGTCATCATGTATACTATTGGTTGCCAGTGGGGGCTGCAAGATTCCGAATTTTTTCAAAAATGGTTTAGCGCCGAATTCAGCCAGAACATTCGCCAGTCGAATCTGATGTTCCTGCTAGAAACTTGGTGGTGGCCTTTCACTGCTCAAGGTTGGGGTCGCTGGGAAGTTGACATGAGCGATCGCAAACATGGCTGCATCTTCATCAACCTATTTGACTCAGCAGTTGCTCGAACTTTGGGCGACGTAGGCAAACCAGTTTGTCACCTATACGCCGGTTTGTTCGCCGGTTTCTTCGGAGCTCTAGTCAAAAAGCCTCTCAGTTGCATAGAACTCCAATGTTACTCAATGGGAGAAACCTATTGTAAATTCCTCCTCGGCAACCCAGACAAAATTGATGCAGCAGCATTCTGGCTCAACGAAGGTGCCAACGCCCGCGATATTCAAAATCGACTGCAACACGGTGAAATATTGCGGTAAACAACCTGGAAAGGCACATCCTCTGCCCTGCCTTTCCTCCCACCAATTTCGCGATCGCACGCATAGCGACCGATGGTGGGTATCTCCAGGCAGGAAGAAAGATGAAAAGTCAAACTTCATGGTTGGGTAAGTCTGTCCAAGACTTCTTTGGTCACTATAATTGGCTGGGACAACCTTTAGAAACCCAAAATGGCTCGACTTCAGGTCAAGCGCTGAGTTTAACGCGATCGGTAGCAGACTTTTTTCAAGCTATTTCTTGGGAAGGAATTCCCGAAGTAGGCGCCCTACCCCTACCGCCACCCTTGCCAGCAATTTCTATTTCTGAACCTGCCGAAGTCACCATTGACGATCTATTCGACCTCTTTTAATCTGCGTGGGGAATTGGAAATGGCCAATAGTTAATATTGGTTAGTTGTTATTTGTTATTGGTGGTAATTACGAAAACTATTACCAACTGCCAACTGCCAACTGTCAACTGTCAACTGTCAACTGTCAACTGACTTCCTTTTATCAATTACCGATTACCAATTAATTAAAATCATGCACCCTGAGATTGAGGCCCTGCTGGATCAGGCAGAAACCCGCTTTCTAAAAGGCGAAGAACTCATAGCCTTTAAGCGTCAAGCTGCAATCCTCGCCCAGCGCTTGAAAATTTACGAATTTTTGCGAGAGAAGGAAGCAAGCATCTTCCAACCAATAGCCAACAAGCTACAAGAAAAATTCCCCGACGAAAAAGAAGAAAACTTAGAACGATCGCTCAAACACTGGGTTTTAGTCTTGCGTTACTGCGCCATGGCCATGCTGCTGAACGATCGAGATTTTCTCGAACAGCGACTTCTCGACTGGGTTTCCGGTATAGTCGAAGCCCACCAAACTCAAAAAATCGAAGCAACTGTTTGCAATATGTTGCAAACTCGTTTAAAAGAACTGCTTTCCGAGCAAGCAAGAGCATTATTGCAACCATTCTTTGACCAAGCAAAATCAATGATTGTTGACCAAGGCAATAAAGAATAGGCAACAGGTAATACTTTAAAAAATGTAATTCAGGAACCATAAATTATGAGTTATAAGTAATAAATTTAATTTTAAACTTAACCCTCATAACTCCTTTTTTACAAACAATCAATTGCCAAATCCAAATTTCCTACATCGATAATAATTAACCTCTTCCGTCTTCCTTCCACGTCCCCATTGCCGATTACCGATGATTAATATTGCCGACTTGCTCAAACAGCCCCGCCTCCCTGGAAACTACTTTGCCAGCGATGCCTACGTCCGAGGCGACCTCGAACTAGGCCTGCTCGAAAACCGCCGGGGCGATCGGCTCATAGCCCTCCCAGAAACACTGATTCAAGCCATTTATATCGGCTTAGAACAAGAAACAGGCCAAGCCGCCCGCCTCGTGCTTTTCAACTGCGGTCGTTGGTGGGGGAAAAACTTCTACGTGCGCTTTTGCGAAGAAGTCAGCGAATACTACGGCCAGCCAGTTTCCGAAATGGAAATGGTAGAATTTATTCAGTCCTTGCAACAGTGCTGGAAAACTCACGGATGGGGAAAATTTGAATTTGACCCCAGCTATTCCGAACAGGGATTTTTAATAGTAAAGATTGGTAACTCTCTTTTTGCTAAAACAGCTCCCAAGTCGAAGCGGCCGGCCTGTTATTTAGAAGCAGGCATCTTAAGTTCCTTCTTTAGTCAGCTTACAGGTCGGGAACTCCACTGCCTGCAAACCTCCTGCGAATCCTTGGGTTCGGACTGCAACCGCTTTATTTTAGGACTGCGCGATCGCCTCCAACCGGCAGATTCTATGGTCGAAGAAGGACAAGCTCATGAAGCTATTATCAGTCAGCTTTGCCAAAAAAACTGACTCGTGTAACAGCTATTAGTTTATTGTTAATAGCTATCAGCTAGGTTATTGGGCGGCTATTTTATCCACCCGACGATCGAACATTACAGACAGTTAAATTATCAAAAATCTACAGAGTTTAAAAAATGGCTCTAGCTATTTCAAAAAAGTTTGACTGTAACTCAATAAGCTTGGGTTAGCTAAGCGTTTCATTGCTGTCCCCGCTCCCTTCGGGAGCGATATGTTATGAAAGCAATCACCAAGACTTTCTTGGGTTCTCAAGTAACAACAGGTGCAGGCATAAAAATTATCTTTTTAACCCAAGCTTAAGTAGTTGGACAAGATTAATTACACTGCGATGCTCGCAAAGCTTCCCAAGTAGTAATTCCCGAGCATTTTTTGTGTAATTAATTGTGTCAGGTTACTTATTGGACTACAACTCGCACCTAGACAATTCATGATTTACCTTAGAACAATACTCCGGACATAATTTTGGCTAATTTTAATGCTCAAAGTCCTATCGAGGCAACTGCTGGAACTCGATATTTTTTTTAATATCAGTGGTGGAGCCTAACAAGATAAAAAATTACTCTTGAAGTTTAACGCCAAAAAAACGTTACATAACAGTTCAAAAAACTGTCAGTATTGTTAGAAACTCATAAAATTTAAAAACAATCACAACCTCAAACTTTTTTCTCAAACTTAATGGACGCCAATGAACTTCTAAATCGATATGCAGCCGGCGAAAGAGATTTTAGACAGGCCAACTTGCGCGGCATTGTGTTGAGTCCGATCGATTTATACCGTTCCAGCGATGCCCCAACTCTACGTTTGGACAATCTTAACGAACACCAGCACAGACCATACTTAATCGGTGCTAACCTCAGTCAAGCCGACCTCACAAAAGCCCATCTGAGCCGAGCCAACCTCAGCAAAGCCGACCTCAGCGGAGCCAATCTGACCGGCGCCAACCTCATGGCAGCAAGTCTCAGCGGAGCCAATCTCACCGACGCCAATCTCACCGACGCCAACCTAGCGGGAGCTCACCTGAATTGGGCAAACCTAACAGGAGCAATTCTCCCCAAGGCAAATCTCATAGGTGCAGATATGAGCGCAGCAAACCTCACCAAAGCCGTTCTGAGCGAAGCAAATCTAAGTAAAGCCTATCTGATTAAAGCCAATCTCAACGGCGCAAACTTGAAAGATGCAGACTTGACTCTAGCAAGTCTCAAAGAGGCAGACTTGAGCGACGCACAGCTCACCGGAGCCGAATTGTCCAAAGCCAACCTAGCCGGAGCCAACTTAACCCGTGCCGAACTCAGCAAAGCCAACCTCAGCAAAGCTAACCTCAGGCGAACTAACCTCACTCAAGCTTATTTAAACAGCGCGTGTTTGAGCGAATCAGATCTCAGCGAAGCTTGCTTGGACAGAGCAAATTTGTGCAAAGCAGATATGAGCAAAACCTACCTCAGAAAGATTACTTTGAATGGCTGCCACTTAAGCGGTATCAACCTCAGCGGGGCAGATTTGGGCGGTGTAGACTTGAGCCGCAAACTTTTAACCGGAATTAATATGGCAGAGGCATTGTTGAACGAAGCCAATTTCAGCGGTGCTTATTTGATGGAAGCTAACTTGAGTGGAGCCAACCTCAGCAAAGCCAACTTGAGCGGGGCATACCTGATCAATGCCAACCTTTCTAATTCTTGCCTGCGTGAAATTGACTTGAGCAAAGCTAACCTCAGTAAAGCCAATTTGCGGAAAGCTGACTTGACAGGAGCAAACCTCCGCGGAGCCATTCTGAGTGAGGCGGATTTGGGGGGAGTTAACTTGCTTGGAGCCATTCTTCCTAACGGCAAAATCTATCACGGTTAATGCGATACCAGTCCGCTAAAACAATACAACCGTTGCCCCTTGCTCCAAGCATTTCTGTAATCAGTCATTCCCGCTCGAAAATGGTATGACTTTCCTTGATTATTTACCGACTATAGTGCGGTTGATGTCGAGAATCGGAAAAAATAAGCTGACTTCTTCAGCAGTCAGATATTGTTTTATTACCTTTTTCATGACATCGTAGGTCACGGTCGAACTATTACGACTGTGAACAGCGCCTAAAATACTTTGCAACCAAAGCAGCAGCCGATCGCGCAACCGTTCAGTATCATTAATCAACAGTGCTGCCGCCGAATGCCTCAATACCCGCACACCATCTCCACGGCACTTTTCAGTCAGATCTTGAGAACCGCGGCGATATAAACTAGGGTCGATAGACTGCATTTGTGCTTCCACCTGCCGAATAATTTCTTTTTCAGAGGCTTGAAGTTTTTTATAAGCGCTCATCCGGTGATTTAAAGACTGAAAGTAGTCTTTCAAAAATTGCAGCTCTTCGGCAGTGGCGTAGCGTCCGTCTGCTTCCGTGCTCAAACGCGCAAGTTGGCTCAACATAGATTTTTCTCAACTACTAAAATACAAACATATCAGTTTTAAGCTTCTTTAGTACGAACTAAATATTGTCCTACTTGGAAGCGGGTTTCATTAAGCTGTGTAACGATCGAACGAGTAATTAACTTTCCCGATTCTACAACTACTTGACCCGTAATTGGGTGTAACAAATCTTGCTGAGCTCGGCGACCGATCAGAGCTTCCACATTTTCAATAGCATTAATGTACATCCCGGCAGGTATCTGTACAACGACACCCTCGCCCATAATTTGAGCCTGACAAGCAAGTCGCGAATTGGATGCCGCTGTAGTAATGACCTCCAGCGTCCTCCTCTCGCGGCGGTTCATGTCAGACAAACCTTCCATGCCCTCTTTAATGTAAACGTGGCAGGTAGCGCACATTCCTCGCCCCCCGCATTCCTTAAGAACGTCTAAGTCTTTGGAAAGTAAGGCAGCCAGGATATTCGATCGGGTTTCCACTGCCATTTCCTCGGCAATTGGATCGAGTCTAATAATTTTAACCATATTGATTTTTCATCCTGTCAAGTTCAGTATGCAAGTGCGATCGACATATTCAAAGCCAAAAAAATTTGGCTAACACTCAAAAAAGCTAAGATGGCTTGACGACAGCATCAACTTCTGGCTCTCTAACCCAGATTGCATAACCGCTAGCTGTTTTGGTAATCGCTGTTGAGTCACCCCTATTCGCCAACTTAGCCACGATGGCTAAAACCTTCGATGGTTCTTGGACGGCTTTGAAAAAACTGTAATACTCACAATCAACTAAAATAGCAGCCACAGGCAGTTCCAGATCCGGCACCCGAATCCGGCAAGATTGATACTGACTGCGAAACTCAAGGATTTTGGTAGGTGCGACCGTGCGATCGCTCCTCGGAGGCTGAGAATGAACCTGAGATAACATAGCAGTACCTGGCGATCGATTCAAAAAATTGAATTTTTGTCAGCATTCTTTACATATTTTAATACTAGCTCAAGCTTTTTCTATAATTAGACCGATGCAACATTCTAAGTACCGTATTTTAGGGCTAGTCGGACAAGGGCAATTTGGTCGAGTTTTTTGTGCCAGCGTTCGAGAAACTCCCGCCAAGGACTCCCGCCTCACCAGCCAACTGGTTGCTCTCAAAGAACTCAGCCATCAAAAAGCCCCAACTAGCGAATTTTTAAGAGAGCTGTGGTTTCTGATCACCTTACAGCACCCCAACATTGTCACCTGCCGAGCTCTCGAACACACAGCCACAGGCAGATACTTGGTTATGGACTACTGCGAGGGAGGAACTCTCCGTAACCTGCTCAAACAAGACCGTCCCTTGCGACTGCTCGAAGGTTTACAGCTAGTCATGGAACTTTTAGCAGGCTTAGACTACGCCCACCGCCGAGGCGTAGTTCATTGCGACATCAAACCCGAAAATATCCTCCTCACTCTAGGCTCCAAAGGTTGGTCGCCGAGGCTATCTGACTTTGGCATCGCCCGCCGACTTCCAGAAATCGGTACAACTCGCCTCCACCAAGAAATTTCTCCTGACGCTACCGTAGGTTCCCCCGCTTACATGGCCCCAGAGCGGTTTTACGGTCTTTATTCCCCCATGTCAGATATATATGCAGTGGGAATTTTGCTGTTTGAGTTGCTCATGGGCTACCGCCCTTTCGGCGGAGCCCCCGGAGACTTGAGGTGGGCGCACCTGAATCAACGCTTGCAACTTCCCGACGCCATCCCCGAACCGTTGCAAGCAATAGTCAAAAAATCTTTGGAAAAGCTGCCGGCCCGCCGTTTTGCCAGTGCTTCCCAAATGGCTCAAGCTCTGCGACTGATCATGTACGACCCCGCTGTCAGGCAATTGGGCGACTGCATTGTTCCTTGGGAAAACCCCACAACCAACAACGCTAAAAGCCTGAAGTCGGACACTGACTCTGCGCTGGAAGTCGAAGAGGAAAAATCATCACAGCCGGCTATTAATTTACTTCGGACTGTTCGTTATTCGGTTTTGCAGCCAAAACCGCTAATACTTCCTGCACCGCTGACTGCTTTAATTGCCACGGAAAAGTATCTCTACGCTTCTATAGGTAAAGAGGTGAAGGTTTGGTGTCAGCCGGGACAACACGCAGTTACAACAGAAGAAATGCCGACTTCTATATTAATGCCGGAAATTGTGCGTGGCATTTTACCTGCTTCCCACGGCTGCTGCGTTCTCACTCAGCAAAAACTTTACTGGCAGGGCGACGGCTCCTCAGAGCCTCAGTGCCTAATGGATATGGGTTTAAGGCAAGGTGCAGATGCTTTTAAAGCTGCTATTGATTCTCAGGGTCGCTGGTTGACAGTAGCTGTTCCCGGCGAACTGCGTTTTTATGCTTTAGCTGACAATAGCACTGCGGGCGATCGAGAAAAAGCCCTAAAGCCGATCGCTACTGTGGCGTTACCGGAACACTATTTACCAGAATTAACGTTTTTGGATCGACGACACGTTTTAGCCGTTTGGCCAGACAACGAACCAAAAAATCCCCAAACTATTTTTAGAGTTTACACTCGCCGTGGCACATCAGTGGGTTCTGTAAAGTTGTCTGCCAGCGTCGGACAGATGTTGTTGACACCTGAGCCTTATACCTTGCTGGGAATTCCCCAAGGTGGTAAAGCCGCTGTGTTGTCGATGAAATTGTGGCCGCTCAAGCTAGCGCGAATTCCTCTTGAAAGTTTGCCTGTGTCTGCTTGTGTAACTAAGTGGGGATGGGTGTTGGCAGATGCTGGGGGGCAGATAGCAGTGTTAAACAGTCAAGGGATTCAAGTAGGCAATTTTAGTGGCCCTGCCTCACCTCGGGCGATCGCCCCTTGGGGCAGCACAGGTTTGGTGATTGCTGCCAATACTGAGTCCGAGACTCACTTGCACTTTTTAGATGTAGATGTTGAGGAGACTAACCCGCGATCGAATCTCAAAGGCTGATAAATGGTCTAACTGAAAATGTTTGGGGGTGGCTGTAATTAAGGAGATTGTAGTTGCGGGCGATGGATTTGTGTGGGGCTAGGACTTGCAGGTGGGCGATCGATCCGATCGCATACCCCAATCTCCCTGAGTCAAGTACAACGAATGCAGGCACTACTCATATATATATGAATCAGATTGACCAATCACCTAGTGCTGTGGTGAACAGGGTGCGATCGGGCTGACACCGTAACCAAAGTCTTAGTAGCTCTGACTAAATCCAATTATATCCACCTCTGAAGTATTCTACAGACGGCTGTCAAAAACGAGATGGGGGTAAAAAAGCAGGTTCTGGCGTTAAAGCAGATGGGGCGATCGGATATGGGAGCCGGAAGGAACACCCGAAACCCATACGGTGCATGGCTTCAAAAAAAAGTCAAAATTATTTTCGCAAAACGCTTGACAAGCCCTTGCGAAATAAGTATATTAATAAAGCGCCAGAGAGAGAGCGGTTCACACCGCGAACTTAAGGCAC
>NZ_JAEQCT010000121.1:0-24565 GCF_020738205.1 Microcoleus sp. PH2017_24_DOB_U_A | reverse complement strand
TCTTGACTCCAGGCAAGTCTAATAGATAGTCTAAATAAAAGTCCATGACAGTAAATGTATTGTTTGTTACATTATACACCATAAAGTCAGGAGAGCCGTTGTTGGAACCGTGAAAGGAAAAAAGTTATGGTGGAGAACACTGTCGATTGTGCTGTAGCTTGCGTCAACGGCTGCGTTTTGGGCGACAAGTGTCCGAAGCGGGAATACGCAGAAGCAACTTCAAGCTTTATTGAAAATACTTCTCTCGACAAAATGCTAGAAATGGCAGAGGAAGCGGTGAGAAGGAAACGGACGGAACCTCCCAAATGGATAATCCCTGATTTTCCTGAATAGAATTACCCATTTGAGAAACAGCATCGCCCTTTCAAATGGGCGATGCTTTTTGTTTTTGGGAGTATCTCATTAAATGCCGGATTTATACGTTGATTTTTTACAGTCTTAGACGGATTTTTTCGCTCACAAACCTGCTTTTTTTATGGCTTCTGGGGCGCCCCAAGGGCAATGATTAGCGGTCTACTATTTTGGAACCGGAGGTCGCCATTTCTCGCACTTTTTGTCGAATTGGAAGCTCGATCGCAAATTCGGTTCCTTGGCCTGGTGTCGAACAACAGCGCAAACTGCCACCGTGCTTTTCTGTGACAATGTGCCAGCTAATTGACAGGCCGATTCCCGTACCTTTTCCCACAGGCTTTGTTGTAAAAAATGGGTCAAAAATACGATCGCACAAATCCTCACTGATTCCCGGCCCGCTGTCAGCAATTTTAATAATTGCCGTGTTCGGGTTGTGGACTTTCGTACAAATCCGAATCTGGTAGGGATTTATTTTAATTTCTTCCATAGTTTTTTCAGCGCATGATTCTTCTATCGCATCGATGGCATTAGCTAAAATATTCATAAATACCTGATTGATCTCCCCGCCGCAGCACTCTACATTTTTCAAATCGGTATCGTACTCCTTAATCACCTGAATCGCGGGACGGTTCGCCTTAAATTTCAGCCGATTTTGCAAAATCATCAGCGTGCTGTCAATACCTTGATGAATATCAATCAGCTCCATTTCTCGCCCTTCTTGTCGCGAAAAATACCGTAGAGACAGAATTATATCCCGAATGCGATCGCCACCTAGCCGCATCGAGTCTAGCATTTTCAGCAAATCATCCTTGATGAATTCAATCTCTACCGCTTCTGCTGTTGATGTTATTTCCGCTGCGGGTTCGGGATAGTGCTGCTGGTAAAGATTGAGTACCTTGAGCAAATCTTCAGTATAATCGCGAACGTAATTGAGATTGCCGCAGATAAAATTTACCGGATTGTTAATTTCGTGAGCAATTCCCGCCACCATTTGCCCCAAAGCCGACATTTTTTCGCTCTGAATTAACAACGACTGGGCGTGCTGGAGCTTGTGCAGGGACTGCTGTAAATTCTCCTGTGTTTGCTGTCTCTGGTTCACCTCTTCCTGTAGCCGCTCGTTGGTTTGACAAAGTTCCACAGTGCGCGACTCTACCCGTTTTTCCAACTCGGCAGCCAGTTGTTCCAGGTTAATTTGAGCTTGTTTGCGATCGACAATTTCACGCTGCATCTGGGCATTTTGCTCCTGAAGTTTTTGAGTCAGCTTGCGGATGCTCAAATGCGCTTTAGCCCGAGCTAAGACTTCTTGATTTTGAATCGGCTTAGTAACGTAATCAACAGCTCCCAAATTAAATCCTTTTACCTTATCTTCCGTCTCATCCAGCGCTGTCATGAAAATCACCGGAATCTCCTTTGTCAAATCGCCAGCCTTCAAAAGCCGGCAAGTTTCAAACCCATCAATTCCCGGCATTAATACGTCCAGCAATATCAAATCTGGCAGCGAGTATTCAGCTTTTTTGATAGCGCTCTCTCCCGTCCTTGCCACCAACACTTTAAACCCCGATTCCGTCAAAAAATCAAACAGCACTGCCAAATTATTTTGGTTATCATCGACGATCAAGATAACGCTCTCTTCCAAAGGTAAGATGCTCATGTTTTCAATGCTTCCTATATTGTTCTACGAATTCTAAAATCTTTGCTTCTTCAAAATTTTTAGCTAATTGATTCATATGGCTGGCAAAAGAGACATATTTTGCATTAATTTTGGCCAATTTTTCTGCTTGTTTTTGAATTCCTCCTAAGTCACCCATCATTGCTAATTCAAAAAGTACAGCTATTTCCTCTGCCGGAGGAGGGATAATTTTTTCATCTGGAATTTTAGATTGGTTGTCGGAATCTTCAGATTCATAATTTTCGTCTTCCAAATTCTCATAAATCCATTCTAACTCTAAATGAACTTGCAAGCAATTTAAAAGTTCCTCAGCCCGGATCGGCTTGGGGAGAAAAGCATTGCATCCTGCTGCTAAACTTCCCTGCTTTTCCACTGCCATAATACTAGCAGAAGTGCCGATCGTGACCACATTTTTAAAGAGCGGCAACTTGCGAATTTGCCGCATCGCTTCAAATCCGTCCATCACCGGCATTACCAAATCAATCAAGATACAATCCGGTTGAAATTCCAGGGCTTTATTCAAACAATCTTGACCGTCTGTAGCCTCAATTATTTCAAAACCCAACGGTTCGAGCAGGTGAATTAAAACCGAGCGATTTTCCCACTGATCGTCAACCACCAGAAGTTTTTTGTTAGTACCATTGAAACCTTTGATAAATTTTTGGGAATACTTTTTATTTATTTCTGGGCTGTCAACTGCTAGCAAATCTAACTCAAACCAGAAAATGCTACCTCTGCCTAAAGTGCTTTCTACTTGTAATTCGCTGCCCATAATCTCGACTAATTCCCGGCTGATTGCTAATCCCAATCCGGTTCCTTCGGTATGGCGGCGGGTATTGCCCACCTGTTCAAAAGGTGTAAATATCTTTGGCAATTCATCAGCAGCGATCCCAATTCCTGTATCTTCAACCTGAAACCGAATCCTCACCTTCGTAGTGAGGACTTCAGTCCTATTTTCATCGCTTACACAATCCACTACTGAAACCTTAAATGTTACCCCACCCCTTTCAGTAAACTTAACAGCATTACCAATTAAATTAATCAATATTTGGCGCAACTTCTTTTCATCTGCCGAGATTGCACTGGGGAGATACGAAAGATATTCGCAATTAAAAGCTATGTTTTTTTGACTTGCCCGAATGCTACAAATAGCATTAATGCCTTGAATGAAATCGGGAAAATCAAAGTCTGTGGCCACGAGTTCCATTCTCCTTGCCTCGATTTTAGAAAGGTCTAAAATATCCTCTATCAAAGCGAGCAAGTGTTCGCCACAGCGGTGAATAACGCCAATTCCATTCTGTTGTTGCGAGGTCAAATGTTTGTCGCGCTTAAAGATTTGGGTGTAACCTAAAATGCCGTTGAGGGGTGTTCGCAATTCGTGGCTCATGTTAGCTAAAAATTCGCTTTTGGCGTGGCTGGCATCTCGGGCGGCGGCTTCGGCTTTTTGGCGTTCTTTAATTTCTTCGGAAAGTAGCGAGTTTTTTTCGTGTAATTCTTGGGTGCGTTCTTTTACTTTTGCTTCTAGGGTAAAGTTGTATTCTGCGAGTTGTTTGTTGGCAGTTTCTAAGTTTGTGTAAAGGCGGGCATTTTCGAGGGCGATCGCAGCTTGGGAAGAAAGCAGCTTCAATACTTCCAAGCGATCGCCTGTAAAAGCGCCGGTTGTCAAATTGTTTTCCAAATACAGGATCGCGGTTAATTTGCCTTGATAGACGATCGCCGCGCATAACACCGATTTTGGCTGGCGATCGACGATGTAGGGGTCATTGTGGAAAATAGCGTCGCTGCTGGCGTCATTCAACACGACATCTTGCTGAGTGCGATCGACAAAATTGATTAGCGATCGCGGATACGCACAATCCAAGCCCGCGCCCGAGAGCACCCGCACATCGCCGCCAACCTCTCCCGCAGCTTCAATGACAAATTCACCATTTTTGGGTGCAATCAAAAACCCAGTTTGGGCCCCCGCATTTTCCAACAAAATCCGCATCAATTTGTCCAGCAAAGCATCGAGGACAATTTCGCCGGAGATAGCCAGAGATGCTTTCATGACGGTAGCGAAATCCAAAGCTTTGTGAGTACCGGTAACGGTTGCAGAAGTTACAGTCACAGTCGGGCGATCGCTAATTGTGAGACTATCACTTTCCGGCATCCGTACAATCAACTGCGGATAGCGTTCCTCCAAATCAGTAACCTTAGCATTCGCACCCCAACGGATGTAACCGTAGTAAGCATCAGTCATGTAAACCTTAGCCACCTTCTGGCGCCCCGCAAACAGGTAAAACTCAGCAGCTAATTCATTCGCCAAAGCCTCTTCCTGAATGTATCCCTGTTCGCGGGAATGTTGGATTGCGCGATCGTAAAATGCGATCGCCCGGTCTTTTTCTCCCAACACCCGCGCTTTCTCAGCCTCAACCAACTCATATTTGTGCTGGTAATTCATTGGTGCGTGGTGTGTCCATTTCTGCATTTTTTCTTGATTCGCTGCTACCTGCATCAAGTATTTTGCTTGTTCTGCGCTGTTTGCAGTTGGATACACAGCAAGCAGTGCTAACGAATAATAAAAATTGTGCGTACCGATCATCATGAAGCCAATTGCTGCTGAGGCATATTCGGCTGCCAAAGATGCGTCAGCAACTGCTTTGTCGGGCTGTTTAAATAAGTAATTTAACAGCAATTTAGCGAGATAAACATTAAAAAGAGACATATAATTGTTAGCCTGTTGCAGCCGAGGCAAAATTTCTGCTTCATTAAACTTTTCACCTATTAATTGAGATTTGTTTGCGGATATTCCTCGCAAGTTTAAAATGATTTGCCCCCAGATACCCAGCAATTCCATCGAAAGTTCTTGCTTGAGATTTTGTACTAAAGTGAAGTATTGCACTTGTTTGTGTTCGACATTTTCTAGTTGTTCTCCAATCAAAAAAGGGCAAGAACAACTGTTTAAAGCAGCATAACTACTAAATTCTAAGTCTCCAGTTTCCAGACCGCTTTGAACGCTCTCGATCAAGGGGGCAATCGTCTCTTTAGCGTGTTCTTTCCAGTGGCGCACAAAAGTGTTAAACAGGTGGTAAACTTTGCATTTAAATTGTTTAGCATTGAATTGCTCTAACAGCTTCAAAGCTAGCTGTCCAGAATGATATCCAGCGTCGATCTCTCCTAAGGCACCAGCCAGCAGCAAGCCATACCAAATATAGGCGATCGCCCCAAGTGCTGAATGACCCCGTTTAATCGAAAAATCGACCATTGTAAAGATAACCTGCGGCAATAGTTCTGGTTTTGCCACAAAAACAGGAGAAACAACAGCCGAAAGTATCCGCATTGCCGCCAACTGATAGCTATCAGTCATTACCGGAACATTTTCTAGTTCATCAAGCTGAGGTAACTTAATTGCAGTCAAACCCTGTGGGGGAATTTCCGACAAGGTAAATCCCAAGATTTCCAAAGCTTTTAAACCAGTATCGATGGCTTCAACCATCTGGTTTTGAGACAAATAAGACTGGATTTGCAGTTCGTAAACCTTAACTTTGTCGAGCAGGTTTGTCGCTTGTTGTAACACGATGTCTGCTAATTCTTGCGATCGCCCAAAGTTAGTATTCAGATATTCCGCCTCCGCTGCTTCAACGTGAAGATTCAGCGTCAAATCATAATCAGTCTGCCAACTCGATCCTATACTTACGGGGGACTGAGGGGAATTAATCAGCGCCAAACCGACATTCAAATATCTGATAGTGGCTTCGTAAGCATTGGATGCCTTAGCTTTTTTTCCGGCAATCAGATTCAGTTTTGCCAGTTCATTTTTTGCGGCTTTGTCTGCAATAAATTCAACACCAAAATTCAATTGATTGACAATATCAAAGACATTTTCTTCAATCTCAGAGGGGGGAGTATTGTTGAGCAGCAGTTGACCGATTTTGACGTGCGTTGCTTGTTTTTCGCCATCGGGAATCAAAGAATAAGCTGCTTGCTGCACTCTGTCGTGCAAAAACTTGTAGTCAACCTTCACATCTTGCAGCCCAGCCAGCCCCGTTTCTGAACCTTCAAAAACCAGCGGAATTTTGTAATCGTTGCTCAGTGGCAAAACTAGACCAGCCTGAAGAGCATCCCAGAGGTTTAATGCTGTTTCTTTCTGAGATTTTTCGCTGACAATTGAGAGAACTTCTAACTTAAACTGGTTGCCAATACAGGCAGCTAATTTTAATGCTGACTGCGCCGAGACAGGCAACTTCCGAATATTTCGAGCGATTAACTCTACGACATTGCAGTCAGTAATCCCAATGGCTTGGATGTGTCCGAGATCCCACTGCCACGTACTGGATGGAAAATCGTAAACTAACAGATTTTCTTGATAAAGAGTTCTGAGTAACTGAGTTAGAAAGAAGGGATTGCCTTGGGTTTTGTTGAAAAGTAGCTCTGCTAAAAGTTTTATATTTTCGGATATATTGCTTTTTAAAGTTTCTGAGATTAATTGTTCTACATGACTAAATTCTAAGGGAGCGAGAACAATATTGCTGACTATTTCGGGAGTTATTACCGCAGTCTTTTGAATATTTTCGATTGTGGCAATCAGCGGATGAGTGGCGCTGACTTCGTTGTCTCGATAAGCTCCAATTATTAGCAAATATTTGCTATCTGAGTCTGTCACCAGCAGTTCAATTAATTTCAGAGATGCCGAATCTGCCCACTGCAAATCGTCGAGAAAAACTACTAGCGGGTGTTCTTTTGCAGTAAACACGCTAATGAATTGTTTAAACACCCGATTAAATCGGTTTTGCGATTCTGTCGGCCCCAATTCCGGGACTTCTGGCTGTTTGCCGATAATTAGTTCGACTTCGGGAATCACGTCTGTGACAACTTTCCCACTGCTTCCCAAAGCCGCTAGCATTTTTTGTTTCCAAGTTACGATAGATGCTATACTTTCTGTTAGCAACTGCCGAATCAATGACTGGAATGCTTGAATCAAAGAAGCGTAGGGAATGTTGCGCTTGAATTGGTCAAATTTGCCGCCAATAAAATAGCCGCGCTGCCGGACAATGGGTTTTTGAACTTCATTTACTAAGCAGGATTTGCCGATCCCTGAGTAACCAGAAACCAGGATTATTTCGACTCCCCCTGTTTTGCTTGTTAAGGAGGATGAAGAACTTTCAATAAGCCCCCCCTTAGCAAGGGGGGGTTGGGGGGGTTCTCCGGTGCTTTGGGAAAGCTCCGAAAGCCCCCCCTTAGCAAGGGGGGGTTGGGGGGGTTCTACACCGCTAATTCGATCGAAAGCGCTGAGTAAAGCGGCGACTTCGGCTTCTCTACCGTATAGTTTTTGGGGGATGAGGAGTTGACCGGCCCGATCGGCATTTCCGGCAGTAAAATCAGATATATTGCCGCTACCTTGGAGTTGTGCGAGACAAGTTTCGAGATCAAACCTCAGCCCGTCGGCGCTTTGATACCTATCTTCCGCCGTCTTCGCCAACAACTTCATCACGATGGCAGAGATTGCTTCGGGAATTTCCGGCTTCAAACTGTGGGGCGCGGGTGCGATTCTAGCGATGTGACAGTGAACTAATTCTAAAGGGTCGATCGCGCTAAATGGCAATTCACCCGTCAGCATCTCGTAAAAAGTGACACCTAACGAGTAAAAATCGCTGCGATAGTCGATCGCCCGATTCATTCTACCAGTTTGTTCCGGCGAAATATAAGCTAACGTACCTTCGAGCAAATTGGGATAGCTGGGACTTGCGTTTTCTCTAACCAAGCGCGAGGAGATGCTGAAGTCAGTAATTTTGACCTGATAGGTTTCGGGATGGATAATGATATTGTGCGGTTTAATATCTTTGTGAATTATTTGATTTTGATGAATTTCACCCAAACTTTGAGCTAGCTGCACGGCTATTTCGAGAAAATGTTTTAATTTAATTTTTTGAGTAGTTAGAAGTTTTGACAAAGCCAAGCCACCAAAGTCTTCTAATGTGAGTGCTACACTATTTTGATGCGTTTCTAGGCGGTATGAATTAACAATAGTTTCTATATTTCTTAGATTTTTTCGGATTTTATATTCGTGTCTCAAGCGAGTAATCTCTTCGAGAGTTGGATACTCGCTTTTCAGGGTTTTGACTATGACGGGTAGGTTTTCTTGTTCCCAGATTCCCCGATAGATCGCAGTATTGATACCAGAATAAATTTGTTCCGTGATTTGATAGCCTGTTAGTAAAATCATAGTTTAATCAATTTGAATTTAAAGGGTTGACTGCAAATTTACCCGAGTTGTGCTGTGGGCGGAAGTCGATCGCCCGTGTTAGAGGGGTGATGGCACAGGTTGGGTGAAACAGATTCCGAGGCATAATCAACATTAGTGCAAAGATCGCAGCTTTGGCATTGGCTATTTGGCTTAATCTTTAAGTCGATCGCACTTACGTATTCTTACTGATTAATACGTATTCTTACTGATTAAATTGTGTTTAATATAACATTTGCCGCGCCAAGGGTTTTAACAGCCTTCTTATCTTCTTCTCTCTTTCCTCTGTCAAGTCAACTGTCAACTGTCAACTGTCAACTGTCAACTGTCAACTAATCATTGCGAGTCAAACCCTGAAGGCTAACTTGCAAAACCGACAAACCCAAAATCAGCAAAAACAAAACTAGGGCGATCGTACAAGCATAACCAATTTCCAAATCCTTAAAAGCCCGTTCGTAAAGATAATAAACAACAGTCTTAGAACTATTGCGAGGGCCGCCCTGAGTCATAATATAAACTTCTTCAAAAACCTTAGTAGCAGAAATCGCCGAAATCACCGCCACCAAAACCAAATAAGGCTTCATCAGCGGCACAGTAATATCCCAGTGTTTCCGCAAACCTTCCGAACCATCAATCGCAGCGGCTTCATAAAGTTCTGCCGGAATAGATTGCAGCCCAGCTAAATAAATCACCATGTAATAACCTAAGCCTTTCCAGACAGTAACTGCCATCACGCTAAAAATTGCCACCTTCGGATTGGCCAGCCAAGAAACCGGAGGTAAACCCAACAATTCTCCGAACTGATTCAGCAATCCCGTCTCAGCAAACAGCCACTTCCAAGCAATCCCCGCGACAACCATCGAAATCACCGCCGGCGTGTAATATGCTGCGCGGAACCAGTTCATCCCCCGCAGCTTTTGATTGCACAAAATTGCCATTCCCAACGGTATAACAACCAATACAGGCACAACACAGATGAGATACAGCAGCGTATTGGTCAAAGTTTGCCAAAAAGTGCGATCGCGCCACAACCGCTCAAAATTCTTCAAACCCACCCACTGCGGCATTTGAGTTAAATCATATTCGTAACTCGTAAAACTCAAATAAAAAGCTTGTAAAGCAGGCCACAAAACAGTCAAAGTCAAAACAAACAAAGCCGGAAACAAAAACAAATAAGGCGTTGAATAGCGGCGGAAAAAATTCAAAGGCATAATAATTGGTAATTAGTCTTGGTTAATAATAAGACGGCGGTTGAAACCGCGTCTATACAAACGATGTCAGCCGGACGCCGACTGAAGAAAACAACATAATTCCATTCGCCGTCCGATCTTTTTCTTCAACCCGCGGAGGCGGGTTTTGTCTGTGTAGACGCGAATTCGATTCGCCGTCTTCGATTCGCCGTCTTCGATTCGCCGTCTTCGATTCGCCGTCTTCGATTCGCCGTCTTCGATTCGCCGTCTTCGATTCGCCGTCTTCGATTCGCATTGCACCCTACAAACAATACCTATTTAAGCCCAGAAAACAAACCCTCCCAATCTCTCGGAGAACCAGGATTTTCCCCCTCTTTTACCTCAAATGTCACCTTACAAGCCTGCGGTTGTTCCAAAGCTTGCACGCACAATTCCGCAATATCTTCCCGACTAACTTTACCCCGAATATTATCTCCTTGCTCGAAGATCAAAGCTTTGCCGCCCGGTTCCTCAGTCAAAGCACAAGGTCTGACAACAGTATAAGGTATGCCGCTCGATCGCACGCAATCCTCTCCTTTCAACTTCCAAGTCAAAATTCCCCCCAACATATCATTCATTCTGACAGCCGGCGGTTCATCTTCCAAGATAAGTCCTGGGCGGCCCGGGCGAGTAACTCCCGCCGAACTCACCATCACAAATCGCGGCAAAGTCTGGCCGCCATCAGCTTTAATAGATTCTAATTCCAGTTGAAAAACACCCGGTGTAAATTTCGGATTCAGCGCGCCGTCATATTCAAACTTGCTCAGCATTAACTGAAAAGAATAAATGCTGCTGGGATCGAATTTCGCGCCATCTTTCACAGTCTTCGCGCGGAATACTGGAATTAACTTATCGAAGGGAACTACGATCGTAATCCAGGTATTGTACACAGTATCGAACGAATAGCAATAGCCGATACCATCCCATTTAGCCTCGCTACGCACGATCAACTTGTAGCGCTTACCATCCCCTTTGACCCGGAGCAGGAGGCCGCTGAATCCTGCGAGATTGACCGGAGGATCGAAGTTGCGGGTGCGGACAGAAGCAAAGCCACCTGAGTTGGCAGTGGAAACATTGCCCGTGAATATAGCTGTACTGTCTGTAAGTACGATCGAACTTTCGCTAGTCCCGCCCATCACAACATCATCGAGAGCGCCCCAAGTTTCCTTTAAATCTTGGGTAGGTTTTGTGAAATCAAAAATGACTTTTTCGCCTGATTTAATGAGCTGACTGCGAACAGCTTGCACTAAATTATTCAGGCCTTTGTATTCGACAATTTCGGGAACATCCACAACTTCCGGCATATAAAACTTGATGCCTTGATAGTATTTTTCCCTGGTTGGCGTGTCTCCTTCTACAGGTTGAACTTTGGTACCCGTGCAGCAGATAACTGCATCTACGCCCTCAGTGACGCGCGGTGTTAGCGTCTCAGCGATAGTGATATCTCCCTCGACTAATTCGACATTTTTGCCAAGAATTTCGGTTGCTCTTTTGGTATCTCTGACGAGACAGCGGACTTGATATCCCCGCTGTTGCAGCCGCTTGACAACTCGCTTCCCGACGCCACCTGTCGCACCGGCTACCAGTACGAGTTTGGGTTTATCTTTTTTATTGTTGCTGCTGCTTCCGAACAGTTGTTGCAGCCAGCTAATGCTGCCAATGAAGGGAATCACGCCGAAATAAGCCAAGGTTTTGACAAATCTGCCGGCATCCCATTGGGCGGTATTTTTTTCAGTCACAGTCGCTTCCTCAGAGTTGGCTCAAATCTACTTATAGCAGTTGACAGTTGACAGTTGACAGTTGACAGTTATGGTATCCGAATCTAACCGTTTATAAAGCAAGGATTTTAGACTCTATTGATGAGTTCTTGAATGTCCTAACCAATGTGGCGGTTGCTATAGCTGCTTTTGTATTTTAATCTAATTTTCGATTTGTGCATTTTGTCGATAAGCGCACTTTTTTTCACTTCACCGAATAGCAGGGGTTGGAAGTCCCAGCATGAAGGCAGATTATTATAAGAACGGAGTTTAAATCTCCGTTCTTATCGCTTCGCTGTCAACTGTCAACTGTCAACTGTCAACTGTCAACTGTTTAAAATCGGTTTGAGATGAGTTTGGCTCAAGGGAATCTCAATAATCAACTCGGTTCCCTCTCCGGGGGCTGAAATACAGCTCAATTTGCCGCCGTGTTGTTCCACCACAATTTCGCTGCCAATCGCCAAACCTATCCCCGCACCTTTCCCTACCGGTTTTGTGGTAAAAAACGGCTCAAATATTTTCTGTCTAACTGTTTCTTCCATACCCCAAGCATTGTCCTTAATCCGAACTGCTACGGCTGTTTCTCCCGGACAAACTTCAGTCACGATCCGAATTTGTCCGCTCTTGGCTGTCTCTGCTTCGTGCCAAGAGTGCGGCGATAAATTTTTGTTGACAAAGGCATCTTCTAAAGCATCAAGTGCATTTGTCAGCACATTCATAAATACTTGGTTGATTTGAACTGGGTAACACTCAACCAACGGTAGAGAGCCATATTCTTTGTTGAGATGAATTGCAGGGCGATGGTACTGCGTACCTGCTACGCTAACGGGCTTCGGTTTGAATCGGTTGCTCAAAATCAGCAAAGCACTGTCCAATCCGTCGTGAATGTCAACTTCTTTAATCTCTGCTTCGTCAATTCTAGAGAAATTTCGCAGCGACTGAACTATCTCGCGGATGCGGTTAGCTCCTACTTTCATTGAACCCAGCAACCTCGGCAAGTCTTCAACTATAAACTCTAATTCTGCTCCTTCTATTTCTGCTTGAATTTCTGGCGAAGGCGACGGATAGTGCTGCTCGTAAAGCTGCAATAAATCGATCATTTTTTGACTGTATTCGTCGGCATAGTTAAGATTTCCGTATATGAAGTTAATCGGGTTAGTCACTTCATAGGCTACCGCCGCCACCAACTGTCCCAAACTTGACATTCTTTCGCTTTGCACCAATTGAGTTTGCGTTCGCTGAAGCTCGTACATCGCTGTTTTTAAATGCTCGCTTTTTTCGCGTTCTCTGGCGATTGAGGCTTCTAGTGCTCTATTTAATTTTTCGAGTTTTTTGGTTTGGCGCAGCACTATATTGATTATTGCTTTTTTTAGTTCCAATGCAGCGTCTATTTCGCATTGCTTCCACGGCAAAGATTTGCACCTCACATTTTCTTTCCACAGCTCGAAGGATTTCCTAGGAGACAGTCTGTGGCTGCCATCTTCATCTATTAGAACTGCTTTGTTGGGGTTCCCTGCCCAATTTACGGTCTTAATTACTTCCGGGCGAAACCACAAGACGTATATTTTCTGACTCGGCGATATTGCTATTGCCAAACACCCGCTAGCCGTGTTTTTAAATTCCTCAGCTTCTGGATAGCATTTAGTCAGCGAGTCTGTATAAAAAATTTCTTTTTTTAGGCTGTTTTGCACCCACTGAGTTAAGGATTTAAGCGCTTCTCCGTGAGGTGTTTCCCCGACTCGATAGCAATTTTCTCCAAATACTATTGATGCTCCCTGGGCGTTGACTGCTTCCAGCAAATTATGCTGGCATTTAACTAACACTTCTGACAAGTTTTCGGAGGTAGATATGTCTTCAAAAATCTGGGCTTGAATAGATTTTAAGTGTAGTTTGTAGTCGTAGTCTTCGTTGGCTTCTTTTGATTGCAATTCTAAGGACATTACTTGCCCGATAAACTCGCAAGCGGCTCGCACTTCATGGTTGAGGTATTTTGGTGTATAGTTATGGCCAACAATCAATCCCCACAGTTGTTGATCTTTGATTAAAGAGATTGATAAAGTAGCGGCAACGCCCATATTTTGCAGGTATTCTATGTGAATGGGAGACACGCTTCTCAACACGCTGAGACTGAGGTCTAGGGACTGCTTCGTAACAGAATTTTTTTCGGGAATGATGCGAACTGGTTGATAATTAATATCTGGTATTAACCTCAACCAATTTAACAAATACAGTTTTTTGGCTTGTTTGGGAATATCTGATTTGGGGTAGTTTAAGCCCAGGAATGGACTCAGGTTTTCTAGTTTGTCTTCAGCCATTATAGCACCGTTACCTTCTGCGTCAAATTGATAGGTCATAACTCTATCAAATCCCGAAATCTTCCGGATTTCTCCCACAGTCTGCTGACATAATTCTTTGAGATTTTTGGCGCTTTGAATTTGGCTGACTGTGGATCTGACTGAATGATAAAAGCTAAAAACGGAAAGATTTTCTGTGGTGGTTGCTAATTCTAGCTCAATTATCAAAATTCCTTGTTGTCGGTGGAGGATGCAGTCAAATTCTAAAAACTTGTCTGCTTTGTTGACAGAGAGTTTAATGGGATTGACGGTTTTTAAGTTTTCGTTCTGCAAACAGGAATTGAGTTTTTCTAACTGAACTCTATCGAAGAATAAGCTCAAATCTTGACCGATCGCACTTTTGGCATCGACTCCCAATAAATCTTGCGTATTTTCACTGACTTGCAGTATTTCTAGTTGAGGTTCTCGTACAACCACGAGAATCCCGTGAGGCTGAATGTGCCCCGATATGTGAATGGGTTCTGTGTCGCAGTTTGTCAAGTCAACTTCTGCGAGTGCTGGGATTGTGCTTTGTCGATCCATTGTCTCTATTTTCCGCTGTAAAATTTCGAGAGGGTTCTATCGATTTTAGATTTGATCTCAAATTTGCTTTTCAATAATCTCATATTGTTCGATCGCATAATGGCCTGATCCCTTGACCGACACTAACAAGGCATTATCCGAAAATCAGCGAATCGAAAATGATGGAGTCGAAAATTAGCCTACCGTTGTGTTGCTGCTAGACTGGCGCGAGCATTCTGGTTTTTTTTACGAACTGAGCTATTCTATTCGAGCGATCCCCGATATTAATTATCGCAGCAATTGTTCCCATTCTTCAAGTCGTTTTAATGTTTTTCCACAATTTTAATATTTGTGGTAATATTTTACCATCATAAAAAAGGGGAGATAAATGTGTCTTCAGACCGGCCGACTAACGAAAAGATTAAGTTAAGGTAAGGGTGACAAGACTTGAAAGTAAAGTCGCGTTAAGCTTTTGAAGTATATCCAACAGGCCCGACAATTATACTGATGCTCGACTTCAATACAGTTACTGAGTTTTCTCATACCCACTGCATAGCTATCTGTGCCTTTTTAGTTCCGGCAAACTTGCTGACTACTTTGCAGACAGGGATTTTGACAGGACTAAACCGACCTCGAATGCAAGTTTGGGCGTCTGTGGCTGTGGCCAGCCTTTGGGCTACAGCAATGATCTTTCACGTTTTTACCTGGTTCGCGATCGGAGTAGTAATGCCTCCGACATACATCTTGTTAGCTATGGCGATCGCTTGTCTGGCTATCAATATCTGGGCAGTGGGACATCCTGCGAGCATGATGCAATTAATTAGAGTTGCGGTATCAGCTTTTAGGGAAGTTTTAGAAGAAGGAAGAAGGAAGAAGTCAAGCGTGAAGTCGGAAGTTCGGTAACGGATTTTCTAACGGGTGTAACGAATAAAATTTTAGCGATCTAGGAAATAAGGAAGCAGAAAGAAATTGGCATCTGGCCGTCTGAAAGATGTCTGGGAGAATATTAGTTTTTACTAATCTGTTCCCTCGTTCCACCTATTAGTTCTGAGTCGTGATTTTATAACCCTTATTCCGGTTCGCGATCGCGACAGTCTTCATCTTCCGGGCCGCGGGGATGGATCGTGCAGTTGAGGAGGTGCCCGCCATCGCTTCTGCCATAATAGTAGCGACATCCCGTGCAAATTGCCGGAGGTTCGATCGCACTTTGGTAAACCGGATAATCCATAGCCAGCAGTGAGAAGTCGCGCTGCGTCTGAACAGTCCCGATAATAGCGCCTGAAAGTTCCACAGCTTGGCGGATGTTTTCGATCCTGGTGTAAGGTGGCAGGTAAATGTCAATATAAAGGCGTATGCCATCGCCTTCGTACTCCTGGCGGGTAATATTGCCTCCGAGCAAACCGACGCGCGACGTAATGGCGGAGGAAAATTCCCCAGCCAAGGTGCAGTAACCGCAGAAAAGGTGAATGTGTTCGTCGGTTACTGCTCTCACACTCAGGCGAGTAGGAATCAGCACTCTCAGGTAAGCGTCGAGCTCGTCAAAAATCGGTTCGGCGAGGGACAGCATCTGGTTTGCGTCTTCGTGGTTGAGCCCAAAACCCTTAGAAACCTTGGAGACGAGGGCTACTAAAATATCAAAAACTTGGGTTAACAGCGATTGCAGCCTGCTATCAATGGCGATCGGACATTCTCTGAGCAGTTTTAAATAATCTTCCAAACGATGGGCTACGCGCTGAATGCTGCTAAATCCCAACATAGCTGCTCCCCCTTTAACTGAGTGCGAGGCTCGGATGAGCTGGTGTATCCTTTGGGGAGTTTGCACGGTGTTTTGCAGGCCCTGCAAGCCTTGTTCCATGATTTGAAGGTGTTCTGTGGCTTCTTCTAGAAAGTAGCCGATGATGCGCTGTAGTTGTTCTGGTAGCATAATATTATTCTCCAAAAGGCACCCTAATTGCAGAAAACAGAAAGCAGAAAGTAAAAATGCTGATATTTTTTACTTTTGAGTCAATATTTAACCCAGAGGTGATATAAAACCGGCGTTGCACGGGACACAATACCGCAGTGCGAGCGAAAAGCGCTAGACTCGGAAAGTTAGGATGCCGATGCAAGTGGAAACCAGATTATTTGTCCTTGATATCTATCCTGCCTCACAATAACGGCGGTGGCAAATATCGAACCAAAGAGGCTTCTGATTGCCCACATTTTTTAACGTGCTAATTTTCTCAACAAGCAAATTCCGCAACTCCGATTCTATCGTTGTTGATGGTTGGTTATTATCAATAGCTCTTAACTAATGACAACAAATTGACGATCGAATATCCGTGGAATCAATCCCAAATCGAAAATCTAAAATCCTCTCTTCCCCCGAATTTATCCGTGGGGTTAATCTAAAATCTAAAATCTAAAATCTAAAATCTAAAATCTAAAATCTAAAATCTAAAATCTAAAATCTAAAATCTAAAATCTAAAATCTAAAATCGATTGACTCTCGGTGCGTAAGTTCTAGGAATATGTCATTTAACAGTGTAACGGTGATTTTTTGAGAAGTTTAACTTTTAATTTAATAGATATCTTCAATAACGATTATTGTAGGGTAGGCATGGAGCCTGCCCGAGAGTTTCTGTTTTGGAGAAGTCTATGACAATCGCTTGCGAGTTTGAACAAGCGATCGCCCTTTTTGGCACGAGATATATAGTTTGACTGCGTAAGTCCCGATCGCATTAGGATCGCGAATTAAATAATTAAATAATTTACACAAGTTTGTGGGATGGGTTCTGGGCCCATCCCACAACAACCATAAAAATGGTACCTTTTTTCCTATTTAGCGACTGTTGCACCGACTTTGGCTGCGATCGCAGCTAAAGCCTTGCCGTTGCCTTGTAGAAGCGTGTTATTTTTCTGCACCATGCTGCCACTCAGTTCTGGGGGAGCGGGCAGTTTAACGCCTAATTTTTCAGCGATCGCGCGGACAATTTGTCTATTACCCAACAATAATTTGTGGTTTTCTGTCGCTAAGTCACCGCTCCCTGGGCCTGCTACGCTGGGTACAGTTGCGCCTACTTTGGTAGCGATACTGGTAAAAATAGCTCTGTTTTGCAAGATTAGCTGTTGGTTAACTTGCAAAGGATTGCTACCCGATGGTGCTGCGTCCTTGCTAGCTGCTGCGCCTACTTTAGCAGCAATATTCTTAGCTGTTTGACCATTTTTCACTAGCAAATCCCGATTTTGCTGTATGAGTGTTTGTTCGTTGGCTTGGGTAATAATTGTATTGTTAATAGTAGGTGGTTGAACTAATTGACCAGAGCTTCCCAATAATCCAGATGCCAATAAAGTAGCAGTGAAACCAACAATTAATTTAGACATTTTTTCTTTCCTCGATATGTTTTTTTTGACAAGCAGTTTTTTTACTGCGTCATCTACCAAAAGAAACATATCAAGACTTTTTTGAGCAGTTTGTCACGAATGTTACATTTTGTAACAAACTTATGCAAAAAGTGCAACGTCTAATTGCAATTTTTACAATTACAGACAGAAAGTAGGTTTTTATAGCAGTTGACAGTTGATAGTTGACAGTTGACAGTTGACAGTTGACAGTTGACAGTTGACGGTTGACGGTTGACGGTTGATCGGCGAAGATATTTGCTATCTTTTTTGCTTTTAACTTATTCACTAGGATTTTTGGGTTCCGAAAGTGGCGGCGGCTACACCGAAGAGGAGTACCGCAGCACCTGCGAGTACGGCTGGCGCAGGCATTTCGCCGAACACCAAATAACCCAAACAACTCGCCCCAACGGGTTCAAACAAGATGGCAAGAGTTACCAGAGTTGGGGAAATTTGCGCTACAGCCCAGTTTAAAATGGTGTGACCTACTAATTGAGGCAAGGCGGCGGTTAATAAAATGTAAAAATATACGATGTTTGGATAACCGGTATAACTGGTACCGAAGGCGAGGGGTAGAGGTAGCAGGACGATCGCAGCAACAGTATAGGCGATCGCGATATAACCGCCAATTCCCAATCCCCGCCGTTGAGCTTCCCGGCCTAGCAACAGATACAAACTGACAGCCCAGGAACCTGTCAGAGCAAGGAAATCGCCGAATAATTGAGTGTTGCCGCCCTTGGCTGCGCCTGTGCTTCCGAGGGCGATCGCCATTCCGCCAGCAAGCGCTATAGTAATGCCTGCGATCGACATTTTGCTGAGTTTTTCGCCAAACCAGAAGCGGGATAACAGCGCTACCCAGACGGGATTTGTGGTGACGAGGGCTGTGGAAGCTGCGATCGAAGTATAAGACAGTGAGGTAATCCAGAGAGCAAAGTGCAGGGCGAGACACAAACCAGCCGCCGCAGCATAGCGCCGAGCTCCGGGTTGTAGGGTTTTCCACTGAATTTTCGGCCAAGCTGGAAGCAGAATTAAGGCGGATAAAGTCAAGCGAGAAGCGGCGAGTACGAGGCTGAAACCGAGGCCGCCCGCGCCTGCTTTCAGGTTGGCTAGCCGGATTAAGATTGAGGCGGTTGAGACTGCTAATACGCCGATCGTTAAGATAAGGGCGATCGACCAATTCGACGGTTTTTGCGGAATATTCATTTAAATTTCCATGAGATTATTTATTTTGAGAGCGCCCCAAGCAGTCTATGGTGTCGTTGCGGGCGATCGTATTTTGACAAAAATAATCTTTATTAACTCAAAATCATGAATTTAATCAACTAGATTGATTAAATTTATAAATATACTTTAAAAATATAGCCCTTCTCAGATAGGTGAGGTACGTTGTTGGGCTTCAGCCCTCTTGGTTTAAGCGGTTATATAAGCTGTCAATAAATGCTATAGCTGATTTTATCATCTTAAATACAACATTTTATCCGCAAAGTATTAGACATATTATAAAAATATCTAGAAACTGGCAAGATGCCAGTTCCACAGAAAAAGATATTTTTGTAAAAGATATTTTTGTAAAAGATATTTTTGTGGAATGGGCATCTTGCCCGTTCCAAAATTTGATTATAAAAACTTTTCCAAGATATATATTTGATAGTTTCAAACTAGATAAATCAGAATTAGCGCGAGTAATTAGTAAAAATTTATCTGAAATTTTTTATCAGAAAGCGCACAAACTATTTGAGATCGAAAAACTTGTAGCACCTTATATTGACGATATTGTCGGGAGCATCTCATTTTTGTAAAAAGCATTTTTTTCTTATAGTGCGAGCGTCCTCGCTCGCGTATCGTATAATACGCGAGCGAGGACGCTCGCACTATTAAATGCAAAACTGAGATGCTCCCATATTGTCTAACGAATGTAACATAATTTTACAATTATGACTTTTATGACTTTTATGACTTTTATGAACTCAAAGTCATGACTTTTATGAATTGACTTAAAAAAATACTTGTTTTAGCATCTTAAGTACGAAAAATGAAACTGGTAAGAACTTCTCATTCATTTTTAACATAGCTCAAACCAAAAATAAATCAGGAGAATCAACTATGGCTAGCCCATTCAAAGTAACAGAATTCGATTCAGGTAGATATATTACAAATGTCACCGCAGGAAAATTTAACGGCGACTCAACAACAGATTTAGCAACCATGGATTTGCTATCGACTCAAATTGGCATTTTGCCAGGAGACGGTACAGGTAAATTCAGCATTGGTAGCTACTCCTCTACGGGAGAATTCCCCTATGACTTTAGCAGCGCAGATTTCAACGGTGACGGCAAAACAGATTTATTCGCCACTAACTACGGTACTGACAAAAATTCGATTTTGTGGGGAGACGGCAAAGGCAGCTTTACTTCTTACACCAACTTTGAAGTGGGAGTACCATTTAATTTCATCTATTCGATCGACTTCAACGGTGACGGCAAAGTCGATTTAGCCCCCGTAGACTATACGAATAACAAAATTTTCGTCCTCTTGGGAGACGGTACGGGTAAGTTTAGCAAAGCCCAGGCTATTGATATCACAACAGACATCTCTTCCATCGCTTGGGCAGACGTAAACGGAGACGGCAAAATAGACTTAACCACTGCCAGCCAATACTCAACAAATATTTCCGTGAATTTAGGAGATGGTACTGGAAAATTTGGCAAAGCTACCAACTTTAATCTAGGGAAATATCCCACCGCCATTACAGCGGGAGATATCAACGGAGACGGCAAAACCGACATCGTATCAGCCAACTACTATTCCGACGACATTTCCATACTGTTTGGAGACGGGAAAGGCAATTTTGGCACAGCAACTAGCTTTTTCGGAGGAATCGGCCCTTCGTCCATTCAAGTATTAGACTTTAATGCTGATGGCAAAAATGATTTAGTAGTCGGAGATTTGCTCTCAAACTTTATTTTGTGGGGAGACAACACTGGCAAATTCAACACTTATACCGACATTCCTTGGACGGGATTTAATCCTGTATATGCCGACTTTAATGGAGATAAAAAACCTGACATTGCCGGCAACTATCTTGGCAATGTAAGAATTTTAATCAACGATACCAGTCCCCTTACCGACACATCAAAACCAGCACCTACGCCCACTCCCGCCCCGACTCCAACACCGCCACCACCGCCAACACCTGGAACATCTGCTGGTTTTACAATCACTCCGATATCGGGATTAAAAACTACAGAAGCAGGGGGAACGGCAACATTTACCGTCAAACTCAATAGCAAGCCAACTGCTACTGTAGCCATAGGTTTAAGTAGTTCCGATAAAACAGAAGGAACAGCCTCTCCAGCTTCTCTGAATTTCACTCCTACTAATTGGGAGACTCCGCAAACTGTAACGGTAAAAGGAGTTGATGACAAAGTAACTGACGGCGATAAAATTTACACAATCATTACCCAACCCGCTGTTAGTGCTGACAAAAAATACGACAAACTAAATCCGTCTGATATCACCCTCACTAATATCGCTAGCATTACTCCAACTCCAACTACAATTCCTCCAACTCCAACTACAATTCCTCCAACTCCAACTACAATTCCTCCAACTCCAACTACAATTCCTCCAACTCCAACTCCACCAAAACCAATTCCAATTCCAATTACCACTCCAACACCTGGTGGAATCACCGTCAGTCCAACAACCGGATTAAAAACCACAGAATCAGGCGACAGTGACTCATTTACGGTCAAACTCAATAGCCAACCCACCGCTAATGTCAGCATCGGCTTAAGTAGTTCCAATACAGTAGAAGGAACTATTTCCCCAGCCTCTCTCACCTTCACTCCTACCGATTGGAATCAAGCCCAAAAAGTCATAGTAAAAGGTGTTGATGACAAGATAGTAGATGGCGATAAAAAATACACAATTGTCACTGACTCTGCTGTCAGCACCGATCCAAAATACAACAACCTCAATGCAGAGGATGTCAGCGTTACCAACGCCGAAACTAACCGCCCACCCGTGTTAAACAAAAGCAAGGAAACTACTCCCTGGCACTACGACAGCCCGATAGTCAAAAAATCATCCAAATTTGAGTTTACGGTTCCCGAAAAGGCATTTATAGACCCAGATTCTGGTGACAAGTTAACTTACTCAGCCACTTTAGAAAACGGTCAACCTTTACCGAGTTGGATTACTTTTAATCCCACTACCCGTAATTTCAGCGGCGACATTACTAAAGGGAGGTCTCTGAATATTAAGTTGACCGCAACCGACACTTCCGGTGCGAGTGCTAGCGATTCTATCCTGTTAATAGTAACTAAGAATGGTGTGGTCGTTGATGGTTATATTGCAGGTGCGACTATCTTCTTTGATGCCAACAAAAATGGAGTCAAAGATGCTAACGAACCTTTCTCAACGACTGATGAGAAAGGGGAATACGAACTCGATATCCCGGACAGTTTTGATACGAACAAAAATGGCAATTTTGACCCTGAAGAAGGTAATTTAGTTGCTTTTGGGGGGACGGATGTTTCGACGGGCTTGCCACTGACAACTCCTGTTTCAGCACCGATAGATTCCACTGTTGTCACGCTATTAACTACTTTAGTTACTGATTTGACGGCTGGGGGAATGTCGCAGACTGAAGCGGAGTCAAAGGTTAAATCTACTCTGTCTATTCCTGCGGGAGTTGATTTACTGGACTTAGATCCGATCGCATCTACGGCCAAAAATGAGCCTGGTGGTGTCGAAACTCTAGTCGCGATGACAAAAGTCCAAAACGTCGTCACCCAAACCACCAGCCTGATTGACGGTGCATCTGGGGCGGATAATGGTGCAATTACCAAAGCTGTTGTTGCAGCAATTAACAGTAAAATTAAATCCGGCGGTTCCCTGGATTTGAACAATGCGACGCAGGTAGAAGGCATTATCCAGCAATCTATTGCTAACGTCAAACAAGTTGATAGCAATCTCGACGCTGAAAAACTTTCCAAAATTTCCTCGCAAACAGCGAAGGTAATGGTTGAGGCTAATCAGCAGATAGATCAGGTGAAATCTAACTCTTCACCTGAGTCTATTGCCTCGGAAATTGCCAAAGTTCAAAAGGTGGCTTTAGGTGAAAGTGCGATCAAACTGGAAGCAGTCGGTGTTGCGATTCTCACAGGCGATGTTAACCCTTCCACAACTTCTACTACACTTCTCGGTTTTGAGGGCAAAAATCTGGTAGGTACTGATGATAACGATACTTTACTAGGTGCTAGCGGTAACGATTTCATCAGTGGCAGAAAAGGCAGTGATTCCCTCGATGGTGGTGCCGGCGATGACAGCATTTACGGTGGCAAGGGACTCGATACGCTGACAGGTAACAGTGGCGATGATATCCTATTTGGAGGCCGTGGTGCTGACAGTTTGGATGGCGGTGCAGGCAATGACAGCTTGTATGGCGGCAAGGGAGATGATACTTTGCTTGGTGGTTTGGGAGATGATTTCCTGAGTGGTGAAAAGGGCAATGATTTTCTAATCGGCGGAGAAGGTAGCGATCGCTTTTTGTTAAATCTAGATAGTGGTATCGATACGATCGCGAATTTTGACACTGATAGCGATAAGATTATCCTTGGCAATGGCTTGAGCTTCGGACAGTTAGACATTACCCAGACTGCTAGTGGAAATGCGATCAAAATTGCTGCGACAGGCTCAGTGTTGGCAAATGTCAGTGGAGTCACCGGGCTGCTGCGAGCAAATGATTTTGTGGTGATTTAAAAGAGTGTTGACAGTTGACAGTTGACAGTTGACAGTTGATAGTTAACAACAACCGCAAGCATCTCATTTTTGTAAAAAGCATTTTTTCTTTGATTGAGTGCGAGCGTCCCCGCTCGCATATTGTACAATACGCGAGCGGGGACTATAAAAACTGAGATGCTCCCACAGCAACCTCTACCTGGAAGGAAGAGGATTGGAGTAATGAATCGTCTTCTGTTAATTTCTCCCTAAAACGAAGAGGCTTTCAACCAATTATTTCTGGTAATCAGCCGAGGGTAGGGGCTGGGGGCGAGATCCTCGGGCCCCACCTTTTTAATAAAAAAATGTGTAACAATCAATAAATCTCGCAGTTAACACTGAAAACTCCCAATTTAAAACTATCTATGGCTCCTACAGTTTTGATTACAGGCGCTTCTCAAGGAAGTGGCAAGGCAACGGCACTGTTATTTGCCCGTCAGGGTTACGATGTGGTGATGGTGGCTCGGGAGCCGGAAAGATTGGCAGCAGCAGCGGCTCAGGTGCAGCGTGAAGGCACTTCGGCTGTCGCGATTGCGGGGGATGTTGGTGACATTCAACAAGTGCGGGCGATCGTCCAAAAAGCCCTGGATACCTGCGGAAACATTGATGTTTTGGTGAATAATGCTGGAATTTGTCTCGCAGGGGCGATCGAGCAAACCACCTCCGAAGATTGGCAGCAATTAATGAATACCAATTTTTGGGGCTGCGTTAACACAATTCAAGAACTTTTGCCACATTTTCTCGATCGCAAAACCGGTACAATCGTCAATGTTGGTTCCATTGGTGGCAAAATGCCCTTACCTCAAATGACTGCATATTGTGCCAGTAAGTATGCAGTAACGGGTTTGACAGAAACTTTGCGATTGGAATTGGCGCCCCAAGGAATTCACGTTTGCGCCGTACATCCGGGTTTGATCAACAGCGATTTTTTGGAAAGAGCTCAATTTCGCGATCGAGACGAGCCCGCAGTCGAATTGCGCCGCCAACAAATGAGTGAAATGCTGAAATCTGACTGGGTAAATCAGCCGGAAGATATTGCTAAAGCTATCTGGGATGCTGTGAAGAATCAGCGTGCAGAAGTCACAGTCGGCCCTGCTTTCTTGGCATCGGAAGCCTATCGCTTATTCCCCGGTTTGATGCAGTGGGCAATGGAAAAGGGCAAGTTATAATTAGTCAGTAGTCATTATTAGTATGGCAGGGTAAATTTATTGTCGTCAGACAAATTAGGTACGTAGTTGCGCTTCAGCGCTCTTTGCTTATATATATAAAAAACGAAAAATTAGGTACGTAGTTGCGCTTCAGCGCTCTTTGCTTATATA